>JALHPA010000775.1 GCA_022842745.1 Pirellulales bacterium | reverse complement strand
CCCGCTCCATCTCCAAAAACCGCGGCAGCGTCGCCGCCAGGCTCAATCGCTCCGGGTCCGCCGTATAGATCCCCCCCACCAGCGGCTGAACCAATCGCTCGTACGCCTCCTTCCCTAACCGCCGCCGCGCAAACGAAGCCAGGCTCTCGTCCACTAGCTCCCTTCTGCCCCCCGGCTGCCGACTCGGTACCATCCGCTCCCAAGCCAACCGCACCTTTCCCCACGGGCTAAGCAGCCGTGTGGTCACCAGCGGCCAGAACCGCTTCGGCTGCATCAATAAGAACCCCTCCGGCACCGGCGCCAACTTCCCCCGCCGCACCACGAATGCCCGCCGGTACCGCCGATCGGTCTCCACCAACTCCTTTTCCAGCCCGATCCGCCGGCACAGATCGATCCCCCACGGCACGTTCGTAATGAAGCTGTCGGCGCTCCGCTCGACCAGAAAGCCCCCCTCGATCTGCGTCCCAATCACCCCCCCCGCCCGCTCCCCCCGCTCGAACACTGCCACCGAGGCCCCCGGATCGAGCTCGCGCACCCGATGTGCCGCCGCCAGACCCGCAATCCCCGCGCCCACCACCCCAATTCGAACGCTTCTCGCCCGCGGAGAATCTGACACCGTCGTCCAAATCTAAGAAAGCGCCTGCTGCGACCTCTCCATCCTTGTCCTAAACCCGCCGCCAACACTCGTCCGTCGCCCCGGGCTGTATCTGCATTCTCGATCCGAATCAGGGTCCCCTACTGCGATTGTTTGACCGGCGGAATCTTCCACGATCCATCAAGGATCGACGGCGGCGTTTCCTTGGGCCAATACAGCCGCAGCATCAAAACAAACTCCCCTTCCGGCGCAGGCAGCCAATTCGCCTCCTTACCCGGCCCGGGATTCTCGCGCTGCAGATACAAATCCACCGACCCATCGGCATTCGGGACAAATTTGTTTCGTGCGCTTAAATTATACCGATTCAATGGATTATCAACGAAGAAGTAATCCTTGTTGTACATCGTCAGCGACCAAAACCCATCCACTGGGGGAGTCTGCCCCTTGGCAAACCGCATCACGTACTTGTTGCTGCCCACATACGGCTTCCCTTCCCCGCCGCCAACCGAGGTGGGATAAATCGCGTCTTGCGGTCGATTTGCCCCTAGTCCAATTGCGGTAATCAACGCTCTTTGCAAGTAGTCGGTTCCGTACACCCCCGTCTGGGACGTGAACAGCCATCCGTTTTCTATCCGCCCAGCCGTCTTGTAATAGGCCATAATCTTCTCAAAGCCCAACTTTGGCACGTCTTTCAGAGCCGCTGCAGCCTCCCCCAATCGGCTCAATTCAAACTTCTCCCCCGGCACGATTCCCAACCGTGCCAATTTAGCGACCATCGGTGCGTCAGCCTTCGTCGGCGGATTCGCCTTCAACAATTTTGCCAACAGGTTGAAATACTCCTCGCTGCTTAACGCGTTGACCTGGTCCCGAACAGGCTTCTTCATGTCGATCCCAGGATCAACCTTTCCCGCGGGCGGAGTGTAGGGCCGCCCATACGCGCTCAACGGCGCCAGCGAAATCGCGTCCTGCAACTTGTGGACGGCGCGATAGTCTTCCGGGGTCCCGGTGCAATAAATCCGACCCAACAGCCACACAATCGACGTCTGCGATCGATACTCCTTCACTCCCTCTGGCAACTGCCCCTTCCAGCCCGGTCCCGTGATCGCGTATTTCTGCGGCCCAGTCCCCGTCGTGCGCTTCCCGGGAACCTGAAAAACCTCGGTCCACCCGTCCAGCATCGGGAACAGATAATACCGATCCGCCGCGTCTGGCAATTCCAAGATCCATGGCTCCTGCCCCACGTCTAGAAACGCCGTCGTGTACAAAGTGTCTGCGTTCGGCGCAGTGACGTCCCGGAACGACGCGTTCGGATACTCTCGCAGTCGAATCAATTGCCCCATCGGCCCTCGAGTTCCCTCCGGCCGCTCTACGTTGGTGATCACCCGACGGGTCATTTCCATCGTGACCAGCGGATACCCATAGATGTACGCCTCGATCGCCAATGCCTTCGCTTCAGCAGTCGTCATCGCCGGCCTCTGGTATTCCGCCCAGGCAATCGTCCCAGTTCCTAAAAGCGCCCCTGCAATACAAAACACCGTGACAATTGCCCTTAAAACCATACTTTTTAGCCTCCGTCTTTGGACCATACCTTCTCGGCGCCGTCTGTAGATACCGAACGCTGGAACCGGCGTTGCCTCATTCCAGACACCGAATGCGCGAACATTGTATACGACAAGCAGCAAAACCGAGCGACCGCTCGCCCTGCCGCGAAAATCTATCCGCCAGCGGACATGCCGCTGTCGCTACCGCTGTCCATACCGCCAACCGTGTCGCTCGCCGCGGACGCTTGGCTCTCCATCGACGGTTCTGCCAGCGGTGTCATTTCCTGAGCCGCCGGTTGCCGTGCTGGCGTTTTCTTAGCGGTTTTCTTCGCGGATTTCTTGCCGCCAGTCCCCTTTTTCGCCA
>JALHPA010000774.1 GCA_022842745.1 Pirellulales bacterium | reverse complement strand
TCCAATGCCCCGTTGGCCGCTTCGCAGACCAACTCGGAGTCGTCCTGGAGGGCCTTGAGAAGCGGCACGGCCGCCGCGGGGAGGGGGGCATTGGCCAATTCCTCGGCCGCGGACAAGCGAATCGAGGCGTCGGCCGAAAGCAATCGCTGGAGGGGAGAGTCGGGCATGAATCCATTCCTGGGGAGTATCGAGCAAAAAAGGTTACAGAGTGCTGCGAAGGGGCCGCAAGTCAATCGGAGGGGGTGAACGGTCAACGAGCGGCGGTGAAGGCTTCCAGGCAGAGGAGTCGATCGTCGCCGCGGACGTAGAGCAAACCGTGGGACAAGATGGGGGCGGCCCAAGCAGGGTACTGAAGGAGGGGACGCCCCGTGGCGGGGTCGACGGGCTTGGACCGAGAGACCAGATCGAACTTCTTCGGGTTGACGCGGAGCAAGAGCAGCTCGCCGTATTCGGTCAGGCAGACGAAGTGGCGATCGACGTAGAGCAGGCTGGCGCGGGATAGGTCGGGCTCGCTCCAGGCGACCTTGCCGGTGGCGAGTTCTACGCAGCGGAGCTCGGCGTTGCCGGTATGCCTGCCGCTGGCGCCGTAGAGGAAACCATCGACGTGGATCGCGGTGTTCCAATGCGTCTGCATCGCTTGCTCGCGCGGGCTATCCTTCCAGACGACTTCGTAGCCGCCTGGGCGGACGCGAAGCAGGGCGCTTCCGGGGCCGTAGGTTTCTGAAATGAAGACCTGGTCACCCACGACGACGGGATTGCTGGCGTTGACGCTTTCGAGCATCTTGGCGCGCCAGGGGAAGTGGAAGTCGACTTTTCCGGTGCGGGGATCGAAGCCGACCAGGCCGCCGCGGGCGAAGACGAAGCACCAGCGGCGAGCGCCGAGGGTGGCCAGGACGGGGCTTGAGTAGCTGGCCAATTCGTCGGTGATGGAGTATTTGACCTCTCCGGTGAGTTTGTCGAAGGCCACGATGCCGCTTTTGTTCCCTTTCACCAGGTCGAGCCGTCCGGGGGGGGAATCGCGCTGTTGGGGGGGACTGCCGCCGATCTGGGCGATCAGCAAGTTTCCCTCGACGACGGGCGTGCTGCCGACGCCAAAGAAGTTTTGTGCGACGTGGAATTTTTCGGCGGTATCGAGCTTCCAGACGACGGCGCCATCGGCGATTCGCAGGCAGTGGAGCATGCCTTCCGCGCCAAAAATGTACACCCGGTCGCCATCGGCGACGGGGGAACAGCGGGGGCCGTTGTTGTAGCCGAGGAGATCCTCGTACATCGTGGGGTATTCGAACTTCCAAAATTCTTCGCCCGTCGTGGCCGACATGCAGGTGAGCCGGGCGCGATCCTGATGGCGATCGAACATCAGGAGTTTGCCCTGAACGACGATCGGCATTCCGTAGCTGGCGCCAAGCGGGCGCTGCCAGACGATCCGCGGCCCGGTGGCGGGCCATTTCCCCAGGACACCCACCTCGTCGGATTTGCTGTTGGAGTGGGGGCCCAAGAAGCCAGGCCAATCGCTACCGGCGGCTGCCTTGACCGACGGCCGGTCCGGAGGGGCGGCTTGGGCGCCGACTGGAGTTAGCGCCAGCAGGATAAAGAGCCAGAGGACCGAGGAGTGTTGCGTCATACAGCTCAAAGCGAATTGCGGAGGACGTACGGAGGAGACGCCGAGTGCGGTTCCGAGCGGGGATGCGAATCAGGGGCGAGGTTCAGAGATGTGAGCCGAGATCGACGGAGGTTGGATGGCACAGGTTTGAGCGTTCAGACGTTGGACAAGGATGGCGACGGTTCTTTCGCCGTGGCGGGTCAGGACCAGCGTGACCGAATGGTCTCCGGGTCCGGCGAGTGCGCGCCTCACGGCCTGCGGATCCAGTTCCACGCCACGTTTCTTGACCTCTAGTTTGCCGATCGAGCGAGCCTTCAGCCAGCTTCGCACGCGGCGTTGGTCGTAGGGGAGCACGTCGAGGACCTCAAAGTTTTCCGTAAGCGGGGAGTTTATCGGGTCGTCTCCCGTGAAGTAGGCGATGCCGGGAGCGAGTTTTTCGTGACCGTGGTCGGAAGCGAACCGATTCCCGAGGCCGGCGGCCAGCACCGCCGGGTCCGGCTCGGTCAGGTACCGTCCGATGCGACTAGCCACGACTTCTTCGGTCAAGGGATGACCGCTATACGTGTCTGCGAATGGAGGGGCGGCGGGGTTGTCTGGGTGCGGGGTTAAAGAAGTGGCTCGCCGACGACCCGGCTTTTCCGCCAGATCGCCGAACCAGGCGACCAATTGGCGGCACTGCCTGCCGCGACTGATCCACTCGAGTTCGGCCTCGCCCCAAGGGAGGGCTGCGTCGTCATCTCGATCCACCGGGCCGGAATCCGAATTCGCGAATGCCGCGGGGGCCAGTTTGATGGCGGCGTGTGGGCAGGCGCGCCACAAGCGGGCCGCCTCTTGGGGCGAGGGGGCGTGGAATTCGAAGTGAGTTGTCCGACGGCCTTGTGGCCGCCGGTCGGGGTCCAGG
>JALHPA010000773.1 GCA_022842745.1 Pirellulales bacterium | reverse complement strand
AAGAAACAGCGCCGCGAGCACTCCGAAGGGGACGACCAGAAGCGACATAATGACGGTCATGGCGAGCGTGCCCCAAATGCAGGGGAAGACCCCGCCTTCGCTATTCGCGTTGCGCGGATCGTCCCAGAGAAATTCCCGCCAACGAGATCCGTAGACCGACAGTTTCTCCGTCCAGGTCAATTGGTTGGCGGGGTAGGCGCGGACGATGTCCGCGAGGGCGATTTCGCTCGTCGCGCCGTCGGCGGTCGCGAAACGCAGCCGGTAGCGGAGGTTTTCCTCGTCGAGCTCTTGGATTTCGCGGTTGATCCGGTCGAGATCGGCGGCGGTGGCGTCCTCCACCTGCTGCTGGCGGAGCCGCGCGTCTTGGACGGTTGGGGATTCTGGCCCGTGGTCCAGCTCGGCCTGTTTCACGACCAGGCTGGCTGCCTTGCGCTTGCGCAGGACCTCGCCGCGGTCATGTTTTTCCAATGCCAGCTTTTGGCGGCGTCGGGCTTGTACTTCGCCTTGAAACCGCTCGTATTCCTGCCAGGAGGCCGTTGGACCCTGGGCGGCGATCTCTCCATCGCGGAGGAACGCCTCGGGAAAGCCGTAGAAGCGTCCCGTGGCGGAGCGATCCACGTCCCCCAGCCGTTCCACGACGCAGGCCCACTGGGGACGATCCGTTTCGCGGATCAGAAAATCCCCGACCCAGGTAAAGTGAGTGCCGGTCAGCTCGAAGTTGCCGGTGCGAATCGATTCGCGCTCTGCCCATCCGTCGGCGCTTTCCAGCCGCTTTTTGGCGATGTTCGCCACGTCGGCGGGCAACGCCTCGATTTCTTCCGCCGTGGGGCGGTATCGTTCGCGGGCCGCGATTTCCCCCATTAGCCGCTTACCATCGAGCAGCGTGACCTGGACGACCTCGACTGGCCAGAAAGTTCCTATCCCCTCCCAGACTACTTTGGCGAGCAAGGTCAGGATCATGGCCAGGGCGACGGCCAGCGCTCCGCCCGTCAGCCAGATCATCGGCTGGCCGTGGGCCGCAAGCGTGACGTAAGGCGAGGCGCGGCGGCGCGAACGGACGCGTTTGCGGGTATTGGCCGGCGGGCGCTCGGCGACGGCGGGATCGAGGGTTTCAGAGCTCATAGGCCCGCTTTCGAAAGCGCTGCCGCACCAATTCGGCGGCGGTGTTGACCACGAACGTCATCGCGAAGAGCGTCAGGGCGGCGAGAAACAGCGTGCGATAGTGGGTGCTTCCACGGGCGGCCTCGGGCAGTTCGGTGGCGATATTGGCCGAGAGCGTTTGGAATCCGTTGAAGATGTTGACTTCCATGATCGGGGTATTTCCGGCGGCCATCAGCACGATCATCGTCTCGCCGACGGCGCGGCCCAAGCCGATCATCAGGGCGGAAAACAGGCCGCTCATCGCCGTGGGAATCACGATTCGCACGGCGGTCTGCCAGGGGGTCGCGCCGGCCCCCAGGGAGGCCGAACGGAGATGGTCGGGCACGGCCGTCAGGGCGTCGTCGGCGATGGTGTAGATGATCGGAATGATCGCGAAACCCATGACGAAACCGACCACCAGGGCGTTTCGCTGCACGTAGGTATCGACGATGCTGCCGCGGGGGTCGAAGCTCATTGAGGCGAGTAGATAGCCGACCAGCGCCGCCACCAGCACGGCGGCCGCGAAGGAGAGGATGAAGACCAACAGCCCGGATAGGCCTGCCTTCCAGCGCTGCCAGTTGGGAGAGATTCGCCGCAGCCAGGGATTGACCGTGGTGGCAACGAAAAAAAACGTAGCGACACCGCAGATTGGCAAGGCCAGTACGAACCAGCCGGGCCAGGCGCCGCCGTGGCGTTGATTGAGCCAGCCCTTGAAGTCGGGCTTCCAGGCGATGGCGCCATTGGGCAACGTCACCGGCTCGGAAAACAACAACCACTCGATCCAGGGACCGAGCACGGTCCCCGCGGCGATTCCGCCTGGGAGCGCTAGAAGCAGAATCAGGGGAAACCGCCAGTGGGCGTATTGCACCGCGGAGCGGCTGGGCAACATTTGCCAGAGATGGGCGCCGAGCAAGAAGGTAATGGGGACGGCAAAAAATGCGGTGAGGACCGAAGGGACGACATCCTCGACCATCGGGGCGATGACCAATCCGGCGAGAAAACCGAGCACCACGCTGGGGAGGCTGGCCATCATTTCGATGGTCGGTTTGATTCGGGCTCTGGCGCGCGGGGTGAGGAATTGGCTGGTATAAATTGCCGCCAGGAGGGCCAGGGGCGCTCCAAAGAGCATGGAGTAGAACGTGGCCTTGAAGGTGCCGAACACCAGCGGCATCATGCCGAATTTTGGCTCGAATTTGTCGGTGCCGCTGGAGGACTGCCAGGCGTGGACCGGGCGCTCGTAGCCTTCGTACCAGACGGGGCGGAAGAGGGTCGAGAAGCTGATTTCGGGATGTTGGGGATCGAAATTGAACCTGCTGAGGCCCTGTTCGGAAGCGGCCACAATTGCGTCGCTCTTGGGGGCC
>JALHPA010000772.1 GCA_022842745.1 Pirellulales bacterium | reverse complement strand
GCGCCGTGCTCTACGCGATGCTCTGCGGGCGGCCTCCGTTCCAGGCGGACAATCCGCTCGAAACCGTCAAGCAAGTCGTCGAGCGCGACCCGGTTCCACCGCGGCAGCTCAATCCTTCGGTCCCCATCGATCTCGAAACTGTCGCCCTCAAGTGCCTGGAAAAATCTCCTGCCAAGCGCTATCCCACGGCCGCCGCGATCGCCGACGAACTGCAACGCTTTCTCGCCGGGCAGCCCATTCAGGCGCGGCCGATCACGTTCGTCGAGCGCGCCTGGCGCGTGGCGCGGCGCAATCCGGTGACAAGTTCGCTGCTGACGCTGATCCTGCTCCTCGTCGTCGGCACCGCGATTGGTTCCACAACCGCGGCACTCTACCTACAAGATCTTTCCTCTCGCGAGCAAAGCGCCCGCAAGACCGCGGAGTTCCGCGAAGGGGAAGAACGCAAAGCCAGGCAAAAAGCGCAAGATGCCGAAACAGCCGAGCGAGTTGCCAGGCAGCAGGCCCAGGACGCCGAAATTGCCGAACGGAAAGCCAAGGAAGAATCCGAAGCCCGCCGGACGACGCTGCGGAGGGAACTTTCAAAGCAATACGTGAAAGCCGGTGCCGAGCGCGTTGACGTCAACGATTATTTCGGCGGACTGTATTGGTACGTGAAGGCTTTGGAACTCGACAAAGGGGATCCCGCTCGCGAGCCGATCCATCGGCTGCGAATCGGCATGCTCCTCAAGGAAACGCCCCGCATTACCGGCATGTATACGCACGACGGTCCGTTGGCGGGCGCCGAGTTTAGCCACGATGGAACCAAGGTGGTCACGGCGGGCTATGACCATGTCGCCAAGATTTGGGATGTCGCGACCGGGAAGCAATTGGGGCCGGACCTGAAGCACGATCATGTCGTGTACCAGGCGCGATTCAGTCCAGACGATCAGTTGGTCGCCACCTGCGGCTACGACCGGACTGCGCGGGTCTGGGATGTGGCCACCGGCGAGCTTGCCTACGGCCCGTTCGTCCACGGCGACCAAGTGAGCGATGTCGCCTTCAGTCCGGACGGCACCAAGATCGTCACCTCCACCAACAACCCACGCTTCTTCCGCCCACCGCCGCCGGGCCAGGTCTTTCCGCTGGAGGCGGAGAATCCGGTGGATTTGAAAAAGCCGATGGGCTCCGTCTGGGAACTGGCAACCGGCGAGCGCGCGCCGCTCCAGCCAAAGGGGGTTGTGCATGGCGCCTTCTTCACGCCGGACGGCCAGAGAGTGGTGGTCCTGTCGCCCGCTGCCAAAGTGGTCAACGTATTCGACTCCTTCACGGGTGAACTCGTCGCGGGTCCGATGGCGACAGCGAGCGAACCTTCAAGTGCAACGATCACTCGAGATGGAAAGTACGTGATTGTCCGTCAGTTTCGCGGAGGTACTTTGTTCTGGGATCAAGGAATTGGCGAGAATCACTTCACCCTCACTTCGATCAGACCGGGGACGCACGACAAGCCGCCGCAAATCGTTCCCGGCTTGCCACACGCTCAATTGGTTGTTGACAGGATTTGGCGGGAAGAACCAGAAAAACTCTTCGACGTGAGGAAGTTCACCGACCTGCACTTGGTTCCGAGTATTACCCCGATTACACAGAAACTCAGCCGGCGACTGGCGCCGCAATTGTCCGATCAGAATTGGAGTTCTCCAGCGATCCGGGTTGGTTCCAAGCCGACCCAGATTCTCGTCTGCGCCGAGCACAACGCCGCCGTCCTGTGGGATCTGGCGCCACAGGCTCTGCGGATTCCTCCGCTGGTTTGCGGCCGGGGGCCCCGATCGGTCGAATACAGTCGCGACGGAAAACAGTTGCTGGTCAGCGATCTCGCCGGTCGGGTGACGGTCTTCGACCCCGCCGATGGGAAGGCCCGATTTACGTTCGGACACGGTCCGGACGACCGCTTTGCCGCCTGGTGCCAAAACGACCAGCAGATCATCACAGCTGATCTGCGCGGCGAGTTTTCGTTCTGGGATGCGGCGACGGGAAAACGGCTCGGTGATCCGCTGCGTTTGCCAAATAAGATTTTCAGTTTTGAGGTGAGTCCCGATCAGCAGACTGCAGCGGTTGCGCATCTGCGAGCCTTCAGTTCCCAACCCTACCCGGATTATTCCGTTTTCAACCTGCAGAACCGCAACCAACAGTGCCCGTCTTTCCACCACGGTTATAACACGGCCCAAATGACTTTCAGCCGCAATGGAAAATTGCTGGCGACGTTCGGCGTTAATAATGCTGTGCAGGTACATGATCTGCAAACCGGCGCCCTAGTCAGCGATGCGCACCGCCACGGCTTCAACACTGCCGCGGCGGAGTTCTTTGACGACGATCAAGCCCTGGTCAGCGCTGGCGGGGACTTAACGGTGCGGGCGGTTGACCTGACTTCCAAGCAGGAACGCTGGCAACTCCGCTTGAGCACCAGCGCGGGCGGCCTGCAGGTTGACCAGCCGCGCGAAAGGCTGGCCGTCGTCGACGGTGCGAGGGT
>JALHPA010000771.1 GCA_022842745.1 Pirellulales bacterium | reverse complement strand
CGACATCTACCGGCAGCACGTGAAACCCAACTTGCAGGCGGGCAATGTGCTGATGTGCTCGCACGGGTTTAATGTCCATTTCGGCCAGGTGGAGCCGCCTGCGGGGGTGGACGTCGTGCTGGTCGCTCCCAAGGGGCCGGGGCATCTGGTGCGGAGCGAGTTTGAGAAGGGAGGCGGGGTGCCGTGTTTGCTCGCGCTATCGCCTGGGGCGAGCGAACAGTCCCGCAAAATTGGGCTGGCCTACGCCAAGGGTATCGGTGGTACCCGCGCAGGCACGATCGAGACGACGATCGCCGAGGAAACGGAGACGGATCTGTTTGGGGAACAAGCCGTTTTGTGCGGCGGAGTAAGCGCGTTGGTCAAGGCTGGGTATGAGACGCTGGTCGAGGCTGGATACCAGCCGGAGATGGCGTACTTTGAGTGCATGCACGAGCTGAAGTTGATCGTCGACCTGTTCTATCAGGGGGGGCTGAATTACATGCGGTACAGCGTGTCGAACACCGCCGAGTATGGCGACTACACGCGCGGGCCACGCATCGTGACCGAGCAGACGAAGGCCGAGATGAAGAAGATTTTGAAGGAAATCCAGACCGGGCAATTTGCGCGCGAATGGATTCTGGAGAACAAGGCCAACGCTCCGGCTTTCAAGG
Organism: Pirellulales bacterium; assembly: GCA_022842745.1. GTDB lineage: Bacteria > Planctomycetota > Planctomycetia > Pirellulales > JALHPA01 > JALHPA01. The sequence continues at coordinate 1,853 of JALHPA010000771.1, read as the reverse complement.
CGACCCGACGGGCGGAACGGAACCACGGGATTGAAGACGTCGGCCGACGTTTGCGGCGGCTGATGGGTTGGATTAAAGCGAAAGAGGTTTAAGGCCGGCCCGGGTTTTGATCCACGGTTGCGACAAACTGCGTGGCAACCCTCCTGCCGATTTGCGCTCGCGATGCACTGACACGCTAGCACCTGGCTTTCGGCGGCCGATCTTGCCGCTCGGGCGGGATTCTGGTACCAGTTCGACCCCTGGCAACTGGATTCTAAAGCAGGAGGCGCGGCTTTGGCACGACGTGCGAGGAAATCGGCGGCGCAGCAGGTGGTGGGACTGGCGACCGACGTACTGCCGGTTCCCTCTCCGCTGAAGCGGGCATTGGCAAGCAAGTACGGCGCGCCGATCGTGTTAGCGATTGCCGGCGCGGCGCTGGCGACCGGAGTCGTGTCACTGCAGTGGACGGACGGAAAACCGAACGTCGTGATCGACAAGGAACGGGCCAAGCAGGTCGAAGAAAAAGTGGTCGACCGGATCCGCAAGCGGACTGGAGAAAAGGCCCCCGCTACGACTTCCTCCAGTTTTCCACCGGCGCCGGCGCTGGACTCGAACGCCTCTGGATTGCAATCATTCGATTCTACCCCATCCGCCGGCGGTTGGTTGCCGAATAACAGCGAACAGCAGCGCCTGGGACGGCTGAATGCCCCCCCTCCGGCTCGCCGGTGACCCCTGCAATGGGTTGATTCCGGCGCTTGCGGGACGGCCCGCGCGACACTCCGCGGCGGCGACGGCATTGCGGTCCGCCGCGCCAAGAACAGTGTGGACGGAGACCGGCGGCGACCTGATCCGACCGATATTCCGCCACGGCGCGAATCGGTCGGCGCTCGGCAGCGATCTGGCCGGAGCCGGTGTGAACCGAAACGGCGGTGTTCGACGGCGGGGGATTCAAGTGTCGAAGGATTCGAGGCGTTCGCGGATTTTTTCGAGGACGCGTTCGACGGTTCTCTGGCTGCGGTGGACTTGCACGGCGATCTGGTCGGGGGATTGGCCGTCGAGGTAGCAGTTGAAGATCTCCAGTTCTCGCGGATTGAGGTCGGCGAGGAGACGCTCAAAGAGCTCCGCGAGGGCGGCTTGCTCCTCGGGGAGGGGTTCGCGGACGATGAAATCCCAGTTGGGCACGGAATCGTCGCCGACCACGATGGGTTGGTTTCGGCGGATGTCTCGGCGGGCGGCGCGATGTCTTTGCACCTGGCGGGAGCACTTACGAATGGTCATGACCGCCAAGAGACCCCAGAGGCTGTCCCAATTGCGGGCGGCGACATCGCCGTTGCGCTGCTGGACGAAGAAGCTGCGGAGGGCGGATTGTAAGACGTCCTCGGGATCGATTGTTTGACGGAGGCGGGGTCCGAGGCGTGCGCGGGCGAGGCAGACGAGGCGGGTCGAGAAACGGCCGAAGAGTTCCGCCGCGGCGCGTTCGTCATGCGCGCCGAGGCGGGACATGAGATCGTCGAAGGAGTCGTCCTGAGTCACGGCCCACCTGCCAGATTGGTTGTCGAAGTTAGAGTAACTGATGGGAAATGGGTAGGCAACTTTTTCCGGGAGGGATGGCGGGCCGGGGGGCCGTCTATGGAAGGAGCGGGGACGGGAGCGGGGCGGCGGGGACTTACGGCGAGTGCTGGGGGTGGGGGCGCGAGTTGCGAGGGGCGAAACGGGGGAAATTTGGTTGTGCGCATTTTTTTTTGCGGTGAAATCGTAGTTTGGCGCAAGGGGTTGGGGCGCAAGGGAGTTGCGGAAGGGTCGGGGGTTGTCGAGGTACAGAATGTGCGTTTTTTGGGGAGCAACTGCGCGCGATGACCTGTTTGCGCGGTGGG
>JALHPA010000770.1:597-2504 GCA_022842745.1 Pirellulales bacterium | reverse complement strand
AAACCCCTTCAACCCGGACCCCACAAAGACCGTCGGCTGGGGCAACATGACGACGGACGAGATGATGATCGGCTTCGTCATGTATCACGCCACAAAGTGACGCGGCTCGCGGCTCGCGGCTCGCGTTGCCGGATCCATCGCCGATCTTCGAGTTACAGGTCTTGCAGCGAACCGTTCGCCAATTGCGGCGGCAACACCGCCGGAAGCCCGTACGCCCAACTCCTAAGGACCTGCCCCGCTCGACCGGCCAGACCCCCCATGGGACCGGAAAAGCTCGATTGGCGTCCAGTCACCCGGGTGGCAACCAGCCGCTTTGCCAAGCATAATCGGTTCCACGACCTTACCCCGTCTCCCGCTGCCATCGTTCGGCGGCCCCCCTACGCCCCCACCGCACTGTCCCGTTCATCCATGAACCCTAGTGTCTCTCCCTTCCGCCGCTTCGTCGCTCCCTTGGCATTTTTCCTGACCGCGCCGTTGGTCTACGCCTTGGCTGCATACTCCGCCCCCGCCGCCGAACCTGCCCTCCCCGGCTACGCCAGCTTCGCCGAGCTGAGCCAACAAATCGCCGCGCTCGCCAAGCCCGGCCTCGCTGCCGTCTCCTCCCTCGCCAAATCCCCCGGCGGCCGCGACATCTGGCTCATCACCGTAAGCCCCCACAAACCTGAAAACAAACCCGCCATCCTCCTCATGGGCAACGTCGAAGCCCCCCACGTCGTCGGCGGCGAACTGGCGGTCCGCATCGCCCGCCGCCTCATCGACCAGGCGGACTCCCCGGAAATCAAACCGCTGCTCGATCGTTTCACCCTCTACATCATTCCCCGCCCCAATCCCGACGGCAGCGAAGCCCTCGTCGCCCTCCCCCGCCGCGAACGCCAAGGAAACGCCCGACCCACCGACGACGACCGCGACGGCGAAACGGCCGAAGACCCCGCCGACGACCTCAACGGCGACGGTTGGATCACCCACATGCGCGTCGAGGATCCCAGCGGCAAATATCTCCCCCACCCCGACGATCCGCGCGTCCTCGTCGAAGCCAACCCCGCCAAAAACGAACGCGGCCGTTACTCGCTCTACACCGAGGGCCGCGACAACGACGGCGACGAGTCCTACAACGAAGACCCAGGCGACGGCGTCTCCTTCAATCGCAACTTCACCTTCCGCTACCCCTTCTTCAAACCCGGTGCCGGCCCCCACCAGGTCTCCGAACCCGAAACCCGCGCCATCGCCGACTTCGTCTTCGACCACCCCAATATCGCCGCGGTCTTCTCCTTCTCCCCCGAAGACAATCTGCTCCACCCCTGGAAACCCGGCGCCGATTCCGGCCGCATCAAAACCACCGTCGCCGCCGCTGACGCCCCTTTGCTCGAATTCCTCGCGGAACGCTACCGCGACCTCCTCGCCGCCAAAGATCCCCCCCCCGCAAAAACAGGCCAAGGCAGCTTCACCGAATGGGCCTACTTCCACACCGGCCGCTGGTCCTTCGCAGCCCAGGCATGGTGGATCCCCAAAGTCGGACCACCCCCCTCGACTGAATCCCAGCCCACTGCGGCGCCTCCCACAACCAACCCACCCGCAGCCGAAGACGGCGAAAAACCTACCGCCAACGGCAATCCCACAGATAAGACCGGCACAGATAAACCTGCCGCCGAAAAACCCACCCCGATCCCCCCGGAAAAGAAGAAAGATCCCGACCCCCGCGAAGCCATCCAACTCAACGCCCTCCGCTGGCTCGGGCGCGAAAAAATCCCCGGTTTCGTCCCCTGGACCCGCATCGAACACCCCGATTTCCCAGCCCAAATCGTCGAAGTGGGCGGCTTCAAACCCTTCCTCCTCTCCAATCCCCCGGCCAAAGAACTCGACAGCCTGGCCGATATACACCTCCGCTTCCTCCAGGAGCTCGGCCAGCG
>JALHPA010000770.1:0-587 GCA_022842745.1 Pirellulales bacterium | reverse complement strand
CGGCTACCTACCCACCATGAGCGACATGGCCAAAACGAACCGCGCCGTCCACCCCCTCATGATCGAACTGGCCCTCCCCAACGATGTCGTCTTCCTCCAAGGCGCCCCTCGCCACGCCCTGGAACCCCTCGCCGGTCTCGGCGGCAAATCAGAGACCGTCTGGCTCGTCCGGTTCCCCCAGGGCAAGCCAGCGTTGGCAACCATTACCGTCCAGTCCCCCTCCGTCGGCAAACAAACCGCCCACGTCGAATTCAAATAAGCCATCCATGAACGACCTTCTCAGCGTTTACCGCCGCCGCAGGCTTAGCGCCCTCCTTGCCATCGCATCCGCCGCTACCCTGCTGGCGAACTTCGTCCTCTCCGCCTCCGCGGCGGATAAGCCACCCATCTATCAACCCGCCGGCGCCCCTGCCGACCCCAAGGTCGAAGCCCGCTGGAACCGCTACCACGACTATCCTGCGGCGACCGACCTCCTCAAAAAACTCGCCGCCGCCCACCCCGACCGCTGCCGCTTGGAATCCCTGGGCAAGTCATACGGCGACCGCGAAATGTGGGTCCTCACGATTACCAACTTCAAATCCGGCGAC
>JALHPA010000769.1 GCA_022842745.1 Pirellulales bacterium | reverse complement strand
AATACCAGCCGTTCATCATCGAGCGGGCGGAGGGGTGTACGCTGTTCGATATCGATGGCAACGCCTACCTCGATGGCGTCAGCAGTTTGTGGTGCAACGTGCATGGGCACCGGCATCCGCGCATCGACGCCGCCATTCGCGCTCAGCTTGACAAGGTCGCGCATGTCACCAGCCTGGGAGCGTCGAACCCCACGACGATTCAACTAGCGAAGCGGCTCGTCGAGCTGGCCCCGGCTGGACTGCGGCACGTGTTTTTTTCCGATAGCGGCGCCTCGGCTGTGGAGGTGGCGCTCAAAATGGCCTTTCAGTACTGGCGGCAATGCCGTCAGCCGCGCCCCGAAAAGAAGCTGTATGTCGCGTTTTTCGACGCCTACCACGGCGACACCCTGGGGAGCGTCAGCGTGGGCGGAGTGGCGCGATTCCACGCCGCTTTCGAACCATTACTGTTCGAAACTCTCCGGTTGCCGGCGCCGGACAGTTATCGCCTGCCGAAGGGTGTGTCGGCCGACGATGCCTGCGGGCATTATCTTGGCCAATTGGAAGCCGTTCTGTCCAACCGGTGCGACGAGATCGCCGCGGTCGTGATCGAGCCGCTCGTGCAATGCGCGGCCGGCATGCTGATGCATCCGCGCGGCTATCTCCGCGGCGTGCGGGAGCTGACGCGAAAGTACGAAGTCCTGCTCATCGCCGACGAGGTCGCCGTGGGTTGCGGACGCACGGGAACCCTGTTTGCCTGCGAGCAAGAAAGAGTGACGCCGGACCTGCTTTGCCTGGCCAAGGGATTGACGGGCGGGTACCTCCCTTTGGCCGCGACGATGGCGACCGACGAAATCTGGAACGCCTTTTTGGGCCGTTATGAGGAGTCGCGGACCTTTTTCCACGGCCATACTTACGGCGGCAATCCCTTGGGAGCGGCGGCGGCATTGGCCACGTTGGACGTGTTTGACGACGAACAAACTCTGAGCCGCCTGCCGGAAAAGATCGAGCGCCTTTTGCATCGCCTGGCCCGCATTGCCGACTTGCCCCATGTCGGCAGCGTGCGGCAATGCGGCCTGATTGCTGGGATCGAATTGGTGGCCGACAAACAGACTCAGACGCCGTTTCCGTGGGAAGAGCGGCGCGGGCAGCGGGTCTGCGACGTGGCAAAACGGCTGGGGGTTTGGCTGCGGCCCCTGGGGAATGTGGTGGTCGTATTTCCTCCGCTGGCCATCAGTACGGCGGAACTGGATCGCATCTGCGACGCCGTCGAGCAGGGCATTCGCGACACGCTCGGCGGAACGGTTTAGCGGCGCAGGCTCCGAGAGATCATTTCTTGGGCGTCGGCCAATTCAGATGCCGGTGCAAAAACTCGAACGTCCCTTGACCATTGATCGTATGGGGGCCGACAAACCACTCGATCTGGCAACGATCCTCGGGCAACTTCAGTTTGGCCCGATATAAGTGCCGGACTTTGGCGAATTCATACGCGACCGTATCGTCCGGGGCCACACCGTCGAAATGACCCCGCTCGACCATGAACGGCCGCGGGGCGATCAACGCGGCCATTTCCGCGTAGTTGAAACTGCTGCCCAGATCCCATTCAAAGATTTCGTACTCTCCCTTGTCGGCGTAGCTGTAGGGGCTGCGGCTGCTGGCGTTTTTCCAAACCCATTCGTTGAAATCGGCCGAGCAAATCGACAGGCAGTAGTTTTCGACCAAGGGTGGAATTCGCATCGCGCTTTTGCCGCCATAACTCAGCCCATAGAAGCCGATTCGGGTTCTATCGACAAAAGGTAGCGACTTGAGCCAGTCCGTGATCTGGCGATGCTGAGGGACCATGATCGAGAACAGGGTCTTCCCGAGCGGGTAGGCCTTGCGCTGAAGCGAGCGGAAGCGGTCGCGAAAGATGTAGATATTCTGCGGGGCGAAAGTGATAAAGCCCCGTTCGGCCAGCCGCCCCGCGAAGGCGCTGTACGCCTCGCTTCCTTGCGGGCCGATCGTATCTTGCGGCCGCCCCTCCAATCCATGCTGACAAACCACGACTGGCCGCCGCTCCCCAGGCTTGAGATCCTTGGGAAGCAACAGCAGCCCATAGGCGAAGACATCTGGAAACACGTCCAGCGTCACTTCATACGCCGTCCAGGCATCAGTTTCGTAGGCTTTTCGCGACTTGGGTTTAGGAGGCAGCAAGGGATCGTCGAATCGACCGATGACCTGCGCAGCGAAATACTCGCGGTACCAAGCGCACGATTTTTCGTATGCCGGCAACGAGCTAAAATCGAGCTTTCTCATGAATTCCGCGCGGAGATAGGGACTTTCCGCCAACAAGGCTTGATTGAAGCGATCCAATTCGGCGATTTGCCGCGCCAACCGGTCCGTTGGATCGGCGATTTTCCGCACCGTTGTGGGTCTCTTACCGTCCGACGTCCATTGCGCCCCGGCGGACAGTTCGTTCAGAAAGCCCCCGAGCGTGATCTCGCTCATCCACGGGGGAGTTCGGCCCGCCGGAGCAGTTTCCTGGCGGGCAGGAT
>JALHPA010000768.1 GCA_022842745.1 Pirellulales bacterium | reverse complement strand
GTGCGGTCTCCGGTGGCCACCACGACCCCGGCCCCTTGGCCATAAGTGACCAGCGTGGAGGCATAGGCCATGTTTTTGCGGTCGGCCAGCGGAACATCCGGCGTCAGAACCGCCAGCGTCTTTTGCACCGGGACCGATTCCCCGGTGAGCGCCGCCTCGGCCAGGTGCAGGTCGCGGCAGCGGAGCAAGCGCAAGTCGGCGGGCGCCTTGTCGCCGGATTGCAACAGCACCAGGTCGCCTGGAACGACCTCGGCGGAATTTATCCGTATTTTCCGGCCGCCCCGGACCACGGTGGCCTCGGTCACCAGGGTTTTGGCGAGGGCCTCGATGGCTTTCAGGGCTTTGGCTTCCTGGATGAACCCAATCACGCCGTTCACCAGTACCACGCCGAAAATCACGGCGGCGTCGACGAACTCCGCGAGCGCCAGGGTGACTGCGGCGGCGATGCACAGGATGTAGACCAGCGGTTGGTTGAACTGGAACAGGAAGCGAACCAGCGGGCCGCGGCCGGATCGCGCCGTCAGCACATTCGGGCCGTGTTGCCGCAAGAGCCGGGCAGCCTCGGCCTCACTGAGACCCGTGTCCCGGTCCGTTTGCAGTTTTGCCACGGCCTCTTCGGCGTCCAAACCATGCCAGGTTGCTTGGATCGGCTCGGCCACAATCCACTCGCCGGCAGTCATTTTCGATGATCCTCCCTACTCGCTCTCGAGCTCGAAGAGCTGCAATAGCGCGTGTAAGAAATTTACCACCTCCCCTTTCTTCTTGACGCACAGCACGGGGCGAGCGGTCCTGGAACAGACGATGTCCGCCACGTGGCCCAAGAGGGCGGCGGCGGGGCGGGTGCGGCCGTGCGAACCCAACACAAGCAAGCCGGCATCGAGTTCGTCGGCGGCGGCCAGGATGGTTTGCGGCGTCCTCCCTCCCAAATCGAAGCGAACATTCAACCGGACCCCTTCCGTGTGGACGGTGGGCAAAAACTCCTGCCACCGCCGCTCGGCATGTCCCCGGAGGATTTCGCTGAAATCCTCGTAGGTCCGCCCGCTCTTGTGCCACCCCAAAGGAACCGTGTAGACGTGTTGCACCGTTATCGAAGCGGTTGGGACGCTCCGGGCGATCGCGCATGCGACCTCCAAGGCTTCGCGGGAATGATCGGAGAAATCCACCGGAACCAAAATGCGATCGTACTGCGGCCGCGTGGCGGAATCGTGGAAGAGAACCGAGCACGGCGCCTTTCGCAGAAGCTTTTGCGCTGCGTCGCTCAGGAGGTCCGGGTGCTCCTCGGGTCGGCGTCCCAGGATCAACAGGTCCGCGGAACGCTGCGCCAGCAGCCGGACCAACTCCGGAACCAGCGGGCCGGTCCGGGCGACACAGTGCACCTGCGTCGCAGCCGGAAACAGCCCCGCCGCAGCCTCCACCGAGGTTCTTAGCTCCTGTTCCCTGTCCTGCTCGATCGGCTGCCAGGGGACAAGCAACTCTGCGCCGATCTCCTCCGACCGATCGATCGGTGGCGAAACATGGACGAAGTAAACGGCGTTGGATTCGGCCGCGCGGGCGAAGAGCGCCGCGTGTTCCAGCAGCGTGGCGTCGCGGTAATCCAACGCCGCCGCAACGACAATCGTCTGAAATCGCTTCATGGATCCGACTCCTGAACCGATCCAACACTTGCCGGCTGACTCACCTTGGGTTTGGCGCCGCATGGGCCAGCCCCCGTCCGTACCATCATCAAGAGCAGGTCCCGGCGCGCGACCATGCCAACGGGTTTTCCATCGCGGACGACCGGAATGCGATGCACCTTGTGCTCAAGCATTCGCTGGATGATCTCCTCGATCGGCTCGTCGTCGGATGCCGTCACCACCTGGGTACTCATGATGTCTTTGGCCGTCATCGTCCTGGCCTGCCGGTAGAGACGATCTACCCCCTCTCTCGGTAGCCATTCCCCCAGCACCTGCGGGTGCCGGTAAATGGAGAACGCGCAAAACGGAATCCCTTGCTCTTTGGCGGCGAAGTCGGATTCGGTAACGATGCCTGTCAATCGGCCTTGGGCATCGACCACGGGGACGCAACCGATGCGGCGCTCCAGGAGCGTTCTCGCGACTTCTTCCAACGTCGTGCCTTCCCGAACCACGATAACCGGCTGCACCATCAGTTCACGCACAATCATGACACCCTCCATTCTTGGCTTGCTCAGCCGAACGCCCTCTGTTCTACGTAGATTGGCGCCTGCGAGTTCCAGGGTCGGCGGCGCCCTGCTTCCTTGAGCGGCGCATGTAATGTTGTCGCCGGAAACAACATGCACCGTTATGTCGGCAGGGACTAGGGACTTATGTCCGTGGAATCCGCGCTCCGGGAAGCCCTTGGAGTCGATAGAGCATGTTCTGGACCACGGCTGCGCGCGCCTGCCGATCGCGACCGCGAAGGATGATAGATTTGGAGCGCGGCGGAGCGACGCTGCCTCGCTTCAAGTCGTTCAATAGACTGGACTATTGTCGAGGCCAGCACCGGAGTTTCGTCCCCCGGCT
>JALHPA010000767.1 GCA_022842745.1 Pirellulales bacterium | reverse complement strand
GGCCAGATTCCCTGGCGGTTGGGGATGTTGGAGTTGGACAACCCCCGACCATAACTGCCCTTCAGAAGGTCAGGTCCTGTGGAATACCACAACAGCCCATTGCCACGACTGCCAGCGAGAATCATTCTTTCTGCTAGGCCTCCGCTACGAGGCTCCGCGCGGACGCCATGTGGGCCAAACTTGGCGTCCGCCCGCCATCATAGAGGCAAGATTGGGAAGTCGGACATCCGCTTGTCGCCGCCACGGGGGCGCTGGCGACAATGCTGCGTTTGGATCACCCCATTGCATGGACCCCGAAACGACGAGCGACTTCGTAGGGCGGCTAACGACGGCATTTCACGACGGCGATTCCCAAGCCGCCCATAAGCAGCTTGAACGGTACAACGTCGAACGGCTAATGCAGTTCTACGCGGCGGTCGCGCGCCACGATTTCTCGGCGGCCGCCGCGTTCCTGGCCGATAACGTCAGCCTCGAAATCCTGGGCGCCATTCCGTTCGCTGGCGAGTGGAATGGCCGGGACCAGGTATCCGCCGCGATCCAAGCAAATTTCGCCCTCGTCGACGAGCAGCAGCCGGAAATCCAATCGGTCACTGCCCAAGGAGACACTGTCGTCGTGGTCGCCCGCGAGCTCGGACTCTACAAGCCAACCGCTCGCCGCTACGACGTCCATTGGGTTCAAATCATCACGTTCGCCGGCGGCAAGATCGTCCGCGCGCGGGAGATCGCCGACAATGCCATCGGCCCGGACGGTCCTGCTTGGAGCTAACTCCCCCGTCAATACTCCCCCGCCGCTCGGGATCTTTTCGTACTGGCCCAATCCGACCTCAAACTGCGACTTCCGCGCAGGCCAGCGTTATACTGGGTCGGCGATCGTGACGCGTTATCGCTAAGCGGCGCTTCACCCCACGTCTGACAACCTGGCGGAGGCTACGTCATCATGCGGCATCTTCTCGGCCACTTTCTGCTGGCATCGTTCGCTCTGCTCGGGGCGCGGAGCGCGCTGGCCCACGAACCCCTCTCGCTACATCCTGACAACGGCCACTATTTCCTCTTCCGCGGCCAGCCCACCATCATCGTCACCTCCGCCGAACATTATGGCGCGGTCCTCAATCGCGATTTCGATTATGTCAAGTATCTCGACGAACTCGCCGCCCACGGGCTGAACAATACCCGCACCTTCGCCGGCGCCTATTGCGAAGACGCCCAGTCGTTCAACATCAGCAAGAACTCGCTCGCCCCCGCCCACGGAAAATTCCTCTCCCCCTGGGCCCGCAGTGACCAGCCCGGCTACGCCGGCGGCGGGAACAAATTCGACCTCACCCGCTGGGACGACGCCTACTTCCGCCGCCTGCACGATTTCCTCGCCCAGGCAGGCCGCCGCGGAATCATCGTCGAACTGAACCTCTTCTGCCCCTTCTACGAAGATTCGATGTGGAAGCTCAGCCCGCAAAACGCCGCCAGCAACGTCAACGGCATCGGGTCCATCGGCCGCGAACAGGTCTACACCCTAGACAAGAACGGCAAGCTGCTCGAAATCCAACTGGCCCTCGTCCGGAAGCTCGTCCGCGAGCTTAACGACTACGACAATCTGTACTACGAAATTTGCAACGAGCCGTATTTCGGTGGCGTGACGATGGAATGGCAAAGACGGATCGTCGACGAAATCGTCGCCGCCGAGCGCGATCTCCCCCATCGGCATCTGATCTCGATGAACATCGCCAACGGCGCGCAAAAAATTGTCGATCCCCACCCCGCGGTGAGCATCTTCAACTTCCACTACGCCAGCCCACCGGACGCGGTCGCGCAGAACTTCGCCCTGAACAAAGTCATCGGCGACAACGAAACCGGCTTCAAAGGCACGGCCGACGACCATTACCGCCGCGAAGCCTGGGAGTTCATCCTCGCCGGCGGGGGCCTGTACAACAATCTGGACTATTCCTTCGTCGTCGGCCACGAAGACGGCAGCTACCAGTATCCGGACAAGTCCCCCGGTGGCGGCAATCGCAACTTCCGCCGCCAGATGAAATTTCTCAAGGACTTCATTCACGGCTTCAACTTCCTCCGCATGATGCCCGCTCAGGATTTGATCGTCTCGAAGTCCCCCAAATCCCCCCGCGTTCAACTTCTCGCCGAATCGGGCCGGCAATACGCCCTCTACGTCCACGGCCAGACCGACGCCCTGCAATTGCGCCTTCCCCCCGGCCAATATGTCGCCGAGTGGATGGACCCGATCGCCGGCAAAAGCCTCGACAAACAATCCATCTCCGCGAGCCAGGCAAGCGGCGCCCCGCCAGAAAAACTCGCCCCAACCACGTTCCGCCTGCCAAAATACGAGCGGGAACTGGTCGGCCGGATTACAAGAAAGTAGCCTCGGCGACGTCTCGCCGCGGAAAGATGCCGCACGCTTCGGCCCTCGGCAACCAAAGCATCGAGTCCATTCCATGCCGCTCGCCGGCGGCCACCTCACCCAACCCGTCCCCCTCGACGACCTCCTCGCCCACGGTCTGTCGGTCCATCGAGACGCGCCGGCGCTTCTTTC
>JALHPA010000766.1 GCA_022842745.1 Pirellulales bacterium | reverse complement strand
GCATCCACGCCTGCCAGGCAGGCAAAGATGTGTACGCGGAAAAACCGCTCACCCTCTACGTCCGCGAGGGCCGCGCCTTGGTCGACGCCGTCCGCCGCCATAAGCGCATCCTCCAGGTTGGGTCCCAGCAGCGCTCGATGGAAATGAACCGCGTCGCGTGCGAACTGATCCGCGGCGGCGGGCTGGGCAAAGTCCTCGAAGTCCGAGCCATGTGCTACCCCGGCGCAGAGGCCTCCCCCTCCCCCTATCCCGCCCCCCAACCGGTTCCCGCCGGACTCGATTGGAACGTCTGGCTCAACCAGGCCGCCGAACGCCCCTTCCACCCGGATTGGATGGGTTGGATGCGCTGGCGGGATTTCGCCGGTGGAGAAATGACCAACTGGGGAGCCCACGGCGTCGATCAGATTCAGTGGGCGCTCGGCGCCGACGACTCAGGCCCCGTCGAAATGAAGCCCCTCTCCGCGGGACCAAACGGCCAGGTGTCCATGCGCTACCAGGGGGGCGTCCCGGTGAACTTCGTGCTCGAATCGGGGCGCGGTCCCATGGGGGGGGCCGTCTTCATTTGCGAAAAGGGCAAGCTCGAGATCAACCGCAACAAGTTCGCCTCCAATCCCCCGGAAATCGCCAAGGAACTGCTCGCCAAGCTCGATGTCGCCGAGGAAGAGCGGAAATGGAGCGATCAACTGGCCCTCTGGCAAGCCCGCTGGCACATGCAAAACTGGCTGGATTGCATCAAGAGCCGTAAGCTCCCCGTCGCCGATGTCGAAATCGGCCATCGCTCGGTCACCGTTTGCCACCTCGTCAATATCACCCGCGCCGTGGGCCGGCCCCTCACGTGGGAGCCCGCCAAGGAGCAGTTCCGCGACGACAGCGAGGCCAACGCCCTGCTCGATCGACCCCGGCGCAAGGGTTTTGAACTACCCGCCGTGTAGACCCTAAACCAGGCGATCGCCAGCGGCCCCCCTTAGTCCGACGACTTCATCGGCGAAGGGACGATGTTCAAAAACCGGCCCCCGCTTTCGTACCACCCCTCCCCGGTGAAACGGCACCACGCCAGTTCCAACAACACCCCCAGCCACCTCCCGTCCGGCAACCGCAGCGACGCGATCATCCGGCGGTGGGGAATCGGCGCCTGGTGAAAAAAGCCCACTCCGTGTTCCGCCAGGTGCTTCCCCGTGACCACGATCGACTCCCCCGCCGGGGTCCGCCCGTCCGCTCCCACCGGCGTCAAATGGATCGGCTGCTGGTACGGATACCGCCGCTCCCCGCGCCTTTCGGTCTCTTTCCCGTGCGGGTACACAGCCGCCAGAATTTCCCGCGTCTGAATTCTAGCCGCCCAATGGCCGGCTTTCCTCGAACCAGCCTGCGGTGTGGAGTTTCGGCGATTCGCGATCATGGATGTCCCAACCAAGGATGCCCAAAAAAGTAAATTTGCCAACTCTATCTAGACCATCGAACCGTCTGTTGGTTCGCCGGCAAGGTACAAAGCGGAACGTTCGGCCTGCCAGGCCCCAGAAGGAGAGGAAAAGAAGTCCCAGACACAACAGCCCAAATTGCGACCGGGTTCTTGCGGAAGAAACTCCGCACGGTGGCGAACGCCATTGAATATCTAGGTCACAATTTCACCCCCGTCAAACCATCTTCCCGACCGCCGCCGGTTTTGGCCACCCCGGCCCGGGCCCGGCCCCTTCCCTCCCGGCCTCACCCCAAAACCTGCCGCAAATACGCCCCCGTCAGGCTCCCCTCCGTCGCCGCGACCTCCTCCGGCGTCCCGCACGCCACGATCCGCCCCCCGCCTTCCCCTCCCTCCGGCCCCAGGTCGATCACCCAATCCGCCGTTTTGATCACGTCCAGATTGTGCTCGATCACAATCACCGAGTTGCCCGCATCGACCAGCCGTCCCAGCACCCCCAGCAGCCGGCGGATGTCGTCGAAGTGCAATCCGGTCGTCGGTTCGTCCAGCACGTACAGCGTGTGGCCGACTCCCATTCGCCCCAGCTCCGCGGCCAGCTTGACCCGCTGCGCCTCCCCTCCCGACAGCGTCGTCGCCGGCTGGCCCAGGCGCACATATCCCAACCCCACCTCCTCAAGCGCCGCCAGCCCCCCCCGCAGCGCCGGAAAGTTCTCAAAGAACCCCGCCGCCTCCTCCACGCTCATCGCCAGCGCGTCGGCGATCGATCGCTCGCGGTACCGCACCGCCAGCGTCGCCTCGTTGAACCGTCGGCCGCCGCAAACGGCGCACGGCAAACTCAGGTCCGGCAAAAAATCCATCGAGATTTTTCGCACGCCGTGCCCCGCGCACTCCTCGCATCGCCCCCCCTTGGCGTTGAAGCTGAACCGGCTCGCCTTGTATCCCAGTTGCCGCGCTTGCTTCGTCCCGGCATACACCTTGCGAATCTCGTCGAACACCCCGGTATAGCTGGCGGGATTGCTCCGCGGCGTCCGCCCCAACGGCGCCTGGTCCACCTCTACCAGCCGATCGATCTGCCGCACGCCGGTCAGCGACGTGTACGGTCCCGGCGCCTCCCCCCCCAGATCGGAAGAGC
>JALHPA010000765.1 GCA_022842745.1 Pirellulales bacterium | reverse complement strand
CCGCCGGGTCGTGCGTGGCGTACCCGTGCCGAGACGACGCATAAATGTACGGAAAATCCGCCAAACTCTCGTCCGCCCCCAGTTCCAAAAACAGCTCAAACACCTCGTCCAGCACCTCATCCACCCGCGCGTCCGGACGATCGATCTTGTTGATCACCACCACCGGCTGCAGCCGGCACTCCAACGCCTTCGACAGCACGAACCGCGTCTGCGGCATCGGACCCTCGCTCGCGTCCACCAGCACCAACGCCCCATCCGCCATCCGCAACACCCGCTCCACCTCCCCGCCAAAGTCCGCGTGCCCAGGCGTGTCGATCAAATTGATCTTCACTCCCTGGTAGTGCAACGCGATGTTTTTGGCCAAAATCGTGATCCCCCGCTCCCGCTCAAGGTCGTTGCTGTCCAGAATCCGTTCCCCCACCAGTTGGCTCTGGCGGTACTCCCCGCTCTGCCGCAAGAGGCAGTCCACCAGCGTGGTCTTCCCGTGGTCGACGTGGGCGATAATGGCGATATTGCGAATGTCGTTGCGACGCATAATGAATGAAATATTGTCTGCTAAAGGAAATCGGCGGGCAAAAACACCGGCGGGCGAGGGATTCGGCGGGCAAAGTCTCCGCCGGAATTCACTCCAACCGTCTGCCGGTCGGATCAAATGCCCCTGGAGAACTCGCCGCCAAGGGACTCAGAAATCAACCGCACACACCTTTAGCGGTGGTCCGGCGGATGCGACGAAAGCGCAGCCTTTCGCTCGTGGCGGGTAGAGCGGCAAATGGGGCTCATGGCAGCGCGGAAGAAAAAATGCGGAAGAATAAAAACTGTCGCAAATTCAGGTGCGAACCGCACCTACATACCAGTATCCTAGACCGCCGCCGCCCCCGCGACAACTCCACTTGGAACCCTCCCACCTCACCATTCCACCAGGCCCCCTCAATGTTCGCATCCCCCTCACCTTCTAAAACCGCTCCCCCCGCCCACAAAAACACCCCGGCCGCCGCTCCCCTCACCGACATCGTCATCCCCATCATTTTCCCCGACTACGAAATCAAAGTCTCCGAAAAAGTCCTCCTCGGCGGCGGAAAACTCCCCCGTTTCAGCGTCGGCGGCTACAAATTCGGCGGGCAAAAAGTCCCCCAAGTCCACCCCAAACTCGACTACCACGCAGGTAAACTCAACCTCGCCCCCTACCCCGGCGCCCCCTCCTGGGCTAGCAAGACGTAATCGAAATCAAATCCTCCCCACGAAGAATTATGTCGACCAGTAACCCATCCCAGCCCATCGTCCTCATCACCGGCGGCAACCGCGGCATCGGATTCGAAACCGCCAAACAACTTGCCGAACGGGGCTTCTACGTCGTCCTCGCCTCCCGCGACCCTTCAAAAGCGCAACACGCAGCCGATCAAATCCAATCCGGCCCAGGAACCGCCACTTCCCTCCTCCTGGACGTAAGCAACACCGACAGCATCCGCCACGCGGCCCGCCACTTCGCCACCCTCGCCAGCCGCCTCGACGTCCTCATCAACAACGCCGGCATCTACCCCGACCAAGGCGTCAACATCCTCTCCATCCCCCGCGAAAAGATGGTCGACACCTTCCAAACCAACACCTTCGGTCCCCTCGAAGTAGCCCAGGCATTCCTCCCTTACCTCCGCCAGTCGGCCGCCCCCCGCATCATCAATGTCTCCAGCGGCTACGGTCAACTGGATGGCCTCTCCCCGCAGGTTCCCAGCTACTGCTTGTCGAAGCTCGCCCTGAACGGCCTCACGATCATGCTCGCCGAGTCCCTCCGCCCCGACCGCGTCGCCGTCAATTCCATGTGCCCAGGCTGGGTCCGCACCGACATGGGCGGCCCCGACGCAACCCTCGCCGTCGAACAAGGCGCAGACACCGCCACCTGGCTAGCCGCCGAAGCCCCCCACCACCACACCGGCAAATTCTTCCGCAACCGCCAAGAAATTCCTTGGTAAGAGGCTAGGCTTAACTCCTCTCGGCCAGGGACCGGATGCTGTGGCACTTTGCGACACGCCTTTGTTGGCAAGTTCTCGAATCTGACAACGCCAGCCGCGAGCTTATAGCAGCCAACTACTCGCTTGTCGCCTTCCGCCACGGCAATGAACGTCCTGCCCAGGCGTCGCAATTTCGTACTGACCGACGCGAGTCCGGATAATGTCATCCAGAGATTTCTTTCCGCAGTCAAAGGCGGATCCGTCAAGGTCCTTCCGAACCGGCCCGATAGCCCAATCAGCCACGGCGAGCCTTGTGGCGCGAAGCGGCTTTCTTGAGGGCCGCCGTCGGGGCTGGCGGATTCGATATCAGCGACAGAAAATCGTCCCGGTCGCGGTCCGAGAGCGGGGCCGCAAATTTTTCGGCGAATCCCAGTTCATCCTCGGCGACCACCTTGGCCCTCCGTACCCGCAACTCCGTCTCACTCACCTGCTCGATAATAACGATAGCATTCGCGAACCCCTTAAGCAAAACCAGCCGCCCCTTGGCATCGGTAGTCCGCGTTTCGCCGCGCATCGGTACTCCCTCCGTCGCAAGGATACGAATTCTGC
>JALHPA010000764.1 GCA_022842745.1 Pirellulales bacterium | reverse complement strand
GGAGACAATCCCTTAAAGCAGATCCGATGCCAACCCAGAGTTTGCCATTTCGGCAGCCGAACGGAAGCTTAGCCTCTCATGCGATCTCTCCCAGGGCTAGCTCGCACTCAGGTAAAATCCGTTCGATTTCCGCGATCCGATAGCCCATTCCCGGCCCCCGCAGCGAATCCAGCTCGATCCGGCCTTCTCGCCGTAAGTATATCCCGGGATGGACCTTAGCTTCTGCTTCCGAAGCCGCGGGGTAAAACTGCATGGCGTTGGTTTCGACCCCCATAACGGTTTCGGCCGCGGCGGCCAGCCGCAGGTGCGGAATCTGGGCCAGCATCGGATTGGTCAGGTCTTGCACCATTAAGGCCATTCCGTGCGCCTTGGCCCAACACAGGCTCAGGATCGCGCCCGTCTGCGTTTTGCACGTCTTTAGCGCCACGCCGTTCCAGCCCAGTTCCCGCCCGCGGCGGATTTGCGCCCAATCGTGAGCGCTCTCATCCAAGAACAGCGGTTTGCGGGCAGCCACAGAATGAACATCGATCGGATGCTCCTCCAATTCATACGGAAACGGCTGCTCCACGTACAATAACATGCCAAAAATCCGCGGATGTTCGTCGCGGAGCCGGTCCAGAATTCGATTGACGTAGAACGGCTCCCGGACGGTGCAATTGAAATCGGCCGAGAGCCAGTCGCAGGCGGACTCGGCGGCGATCCGGCCAACGCGGACCAGCCGCGCGAAGTCCCACGCTTCGTTGTCCCCCCTCAGCTTGATTTTCAGGCAGGAAAGCCCGTCGCGCTCGATCCAATCCGTGAGCGCCACCGGATATCCGTCCTGCGGCTCGTCCCCCCGCAAATCCCCAGCCTCCAGCAGATCCAAGCCCCCCACCAAATGCCACGCGCGAAGCTGGGGCGGCGGAGAAGCAGCCAAAAAATCGGCCGGGTACTTGCTGTGAAAGCTCACATCCGCGCCAAAAGCGGGATCCAAAAAAGCCGCCAGGTCGCAGCTCATCCACTGGGCGTTGTACGTGGCATACGTATCCACCGAGTGGAGCACGCCGTACGCGTCATGCAGTGCAATGTCGAACGGAGACGCACAAACCAACGCCGCCAGGCGAGGCAGACGAACCTCCAAAGAGGGAACGACGAACGACTGCCTCAGTTCCGGCAGCTCGGCCTGGTTGAACTCAAACCCCAGCTCCAAGGGATGCCGCATCTCGGCAAACTCCAGCCAGGCGGCCGCCACCCGGCGGCAAAACTCGACCATGGCCAAAAGCCGAGTTTCATAGGGCCAGGGACCCGGCCAGGCCCACTGTACCGACAAGGGCGTCTCCCCCCAGCCGCTCGCCCGTCGTCCACGGCGATCTTCCACGGTCATGCGCACCCGGGCACAAGTGACCGCCGTCAGCGTCTCGGAACCGAATTTTAACGGCACCCGAGTCCTCACCGGCAGCAAATAGAGCTGGACCCCGACCACGCGTACATCCGACGGTTTGCCCGGTTCAGGCATCACGCACTCCGTGGGGAGACTTTCGCAAGGGAAAGGGAAGGGGGCAACCAAGCTAGGACAGGGGGCAACCGGCCCATTGCCCGTCCTCGTAGCCAAACCAGGCGATTGTCACCGGCGGCTCCGGTTTGACTATGATATAACGGCTCGCGTACCGCCGACCAAGGGCGGGGAAACTACGGAAACGCCTTCAATCGTCCACCATGTCGCGACTGAACTCCCAGATCCTTCGTCTTCGCTTCGCCCACCACCTAATCCGCGCGCTCGCTCTGGCCTGTGCCATCGCTGGCAGCGCGCAGGCGCCATTGGCCCGCGCGGATGACGCCGAGCAAGCCAAATTCTTTGAAGAGCGGGTGCGGCCGTTGCTGGTGCAGCGCTGCTACGAATGCCACTCGACCGAGGCGAAAGAACTGCGTGGCGGGCTAATGCTCGATTCCCGCTCCGGATGGCAAAAGGGGGGGGACCAGGGCCCCGCCGTTGTCCCCGGCAAGCCCCAGGCCAGCTTGCTCGTCAAAGCCATCGAATACCGCGACGAAGAATTGCAGATGCCGCCGAAAGGGAAGCTGGCGGACGCGGAAATCGAGGTCTTCAAGAAATGGGTCGAAAGCGGCGCGTTCGATCCGCGCGAGGCCGTGCCGCCGCCCAAGAAACGAGAGATCAATATCGAAGAGGGAAAGCAGCAGTGGGCGTTCCAGCCGCTGCGCCGCGTAGAGCCTCCGGCGGTACAGAACACATCCTGGCCGAGGAATTCGATCGATCGCTTTATTCTGGCCAGGTTGGAAGAGCGGCAGCTTGTGCCCACGGCGGAGGCCGATCGTCGAGCGCTGGCGCGCCGCGTAAGTTTGGATCTGACCGGACTGCCCCCATCGGTTGAGGAGATCGAGGCTTTTCTGGCGGACCAGTCGCCGGATGCGTACGACAAGCTCTTGGACCGCCTGCTTGCCAGCCCGCATTACGGCGAACGGTGGGGCCGCCACTGGCTCGATTTGGCCCGCTTCGCCGAGAGCCACGGCTTCGAACACGACTACGATCGGCCGTTCACCTTTCACTACCGCGATTT
>JALHPA010000763.1:1486-2557 GCA_022842745.1 Pirellulales bacterium | reverse complement strand
GGGTCGCAGGTTCGAGTCCTGCCGAGGACGCCAATCTCCCGCGCGACGCCCGCTCATACACCTCCGCAATTCGAGTCCGATTAGCCGCCGGTGAGCAGTGCCACGAAGGCGCTGATGTCACCGACGGTGACGAAGCCGTCGCCATTGACGTCGGCAAGATCGATGTCGCAATCCGGGTACTGAACGTCGTATTGGGTCGGATCGGTGAGCGCCAGCACGAACCCGCTGATATCGCCGACCGTGATGAAACCGTCGCAGTTCACGTCGCCGATATCGAATACCCGGCGGCATTTCCCGTTCGAGCCAGCCCGCCAGATGGCCCAGATCTCCGCCGGCGTCAACGCGCGTTTGAAGAACTCCACCTCATCGATGGCGCCGTCGAAGAATTCGCCTGGCGGGAACTGCGGCGTTCCTGTTCGCGAACCGATGCGGAGCGGGGCCGCGCTTGAGAGCGAGCCGCTGATGCTCGTCGCAAATGTCTGCGGCGCGCCGTCGACGTAGAGTTTGACACCGAATGGATCTCCGCGACGGACCGTCGCAGCGACGAGATGCCACCGGCCATCGGCGACAGTTGGCCCGACAAAAGTGAATGCTTCCTGGTCAAAGACCGTCGCGCCGGTCGCCAGATCCAGCCGCAACGCGCCGCCGTCCACAGCGAGCTCATAGCCGCGCATGTCGAAACCCGAGGTAAAGTTCACAAACTGTTTGGAGACGATCACGTGACGGCCGCTGCCTGCGCTGGTCCGTATCCAGCAGTCGATCGAGAACTCGCCCGAGCCCGGGTTGAAATCGGCGTGATTCGAGACTTCGGTGTACGCGCCAGTCCCGCCATATCGGCGGGCGGCGTTCACTTGTCCGACCGTGACGAGCGGTGAGCCCAGGTGCGAGCCGTCATTCGCGAAGAGCACCTCGTTGAATGCCGTCGCTCCCAAGCTCTCATCGAGCGTCCACCAGCCCGTCAAATCCGGCGGCGGCGGTACGCACGGGCATTCTTCGAAGCAGCAGCGCCCACTGGTGGCGTGCATGATGCCCGACACGCTCAAGCCGGTGGGGCCTACCGCATTGGTCACT
>JALHPA010000763.1:0-1476 GCA_022842745.1 Pirellulales bacterium | reverse complement strand
CACTACGATCTGAATGCAATTGCGTCCGGCGCGGAAGAGCAGCGGATCGTTCGTCGTCACAGTCCCGCAGCCGGGTGCGTTGAAGGCGATCCCGTTGCCAATCAGCACGCCGTTCAGGAAAACCGCCGAGGTGTCATCGGCTTTGACGCAAAGATTGAGCAGTGGATTGCTGAAACGCTCGTCGAGGCAGAAACACCACTCATAGACATAGTCGCCGGCCGGCAGACCGACGTTGCCGTTCGCCGCAGCGGACATCCAGCAGACGTTCTGATCCCAGGCGGAATGGGCCGTCACCTGGTTCACCGGTCGCGGCAGCGCCAGCAGCCCGCCCGCCCCCGGTGGCGTCGACACCACCTGCCAGCCGGTAGCGCATCCGACGTCCACGCCAAAATCATTTGCAGTGCAAGGGCAGTTGCCGATGAAGCCTTCGGCCCAGATATTAGGAGACAAGATACTCGTGCGCACAGCTTGACATGGTGCTCGGAAACCGGGCCTTGCGACCTCGGTTACAGTGTAGTTGCCGAGGGGAAGCGGGCCGACGAGATGGGCGCCTACCGTGTCAGTGATGATATTGGTCTGTTCACCAGTCTGTTCATCGGTGATGATGAGTTGCCAGCCTGGCAGCCCTAATTCTCCGGAATCCCAGACTCCGTCACAGTCATCGTCGCGGAACTTGCCGACGAATAGAGAGCCGGTCGTATTTGGTCCCGAACATCCCGGAATGCCCTCCACGGTCAGGTGGTAATCATCCGTAATAGGCGAGCAGGTGTTCGACGGGTGTGGCTGTAACGGGCCGCTTGCCACAGATCCTAACAGTATGCGAACATAGTGACGCACCCCTCGCGCTAGCGTTAAAACTCGCGTCGTAGGGCCGAGGCTGCATTGATGATCGAACCGACCGCCAGGCGCCAGCGTAAGACTGCCGCACGTGCCGGAGTAGACTTCGCACAAGGTTCCGCCCGACGTCGTGCCGTAGATCGAGAACGCGACCGTTGCGTTTCCAACGCCCGGAAGGTCAAAGTAGTACCAGTCACGGTCCATGTCGGTGGGGCCCTCCCACAGGCTGCCGCATACGCCGCAATCACTACCCAGCTGAATAAACGCGGGGTTTGAGATGTCACACCCCCCGTTCAGCGAGTTCGTACAGGCCGGCTCATTCTCGATGAAGTCGTTCGGCCCTGGTTCGGGGCAGGCGATGCAGTACTCCGTTTCGATACCAACCGACATCACAAGCGCCAAATGGCCGAACCCAATCGATTGGAACGGCACAAAATTAATCGCGCCACAGAGCGGTGCCCGCAGATATGACGGCGCAGTCTCGCCCGATGCATTACAGCCAAGCGATAGCAGCGCATTGTCGCCCCCGTTCTGCAGCAACCGACTCGGCACGCGCAGCTCCACCACAAACGACGTTCCCGCTGCGATCGTGAGATCCGAAAAATTCGCCGAAACGAACTGAGAATTCGTGCCCGCCGG
>JALHPA010000762.1 GCA_022842745.1 Pirellulales bacterium | reverse complement strand
CCAACCAACTGGTCCTGCGCGACGCCGGGCGGCCCGCGGCCCAGGTCAGCCCCGGCAAGCCCGCAGGCAGCGTCCACGGAGATTCGATCGGCGTCCACGCTTGCGATTCGGCCAACGCTTGGCGGAATATGGCCCGTTCCAGTACGTCTTCCAACGCCATCGCCTGCCTGATCCTCTCCGCCTACCAGGTCGCCCACGACCGCACGAGTCGCGGGGGCGATTTCCTGAAGTGGCAACCCTATCCCACATCCGACGCGCTTGTGACCGTAAGCTCAGGCCCGCCGGAGGAACTGTTAAGCGCTCTCAAGCGCGGCATCGAGTCCAACGACCAGTCGCTCGCCTCGGCTGCTGTCGCTCGCTACGCCGCGACCAACGCCCCCCCCCGACCCGTGTTTGACGTCCTCCTGCAATATGCCGTCAGCGAAGATGGCGCGCTCCACGCCGAGAAGTACTACCGCACGGTCAGCGAGGAATTCGCCGCCACCCGACCCGCGTTCCGCTGGCGGCAGGTCGTCGCCCTGGCCCGCGTCACCGCCAGCGAATTCGGCCAGCGAGCCGCTGGCTACGACGAAGCCTGCCGCCTGTTGAACCTGTAGCGACCGGCGCTTGGGGCCGCGCGGCGGTTGTTCACAGCCGTCGCAAAGCCCAAGAGGAAATTCCCCCGCTGCCGAACAAAAAAGCGTTGTTCCTGGTTCAACCTGCAAAAACCTCGGTTGAGTATGGCCCGCCACCCCCTGCGTTGGACGATCGTTGCTCTCTGTCTCGGCTGGCTGGAGATCGGTCCGTTGCCGCGGCTCTGCCGCGGACAGTCCGGCCCGTCGTGCCCCCCCTCCAACTCTCAAGCCACCGCTGCCCAAACCACCCCTACCCAGCCTTCCGCTACTCAAAACGACGCCGAGAAGACCCCAAGAGACCCCAAGCCGGGCGCCAAGACTCCCGCCGACGCGCTGCGCAGCCTCGTCACCCCCGGCGATCTGGCGGTGGACCTGGTCCTGGCTGAGCCGATCGTTCGCCAACCCTTGCACCTCAGCTTCGACGAGCGGGGACGGCTCTGGGTCGTCCAGTACCTCCAATATCCCCACCCCGCCGGCTTAAAACTCCTCAGCCGCGACGGCGTATGGCGCGCACACTACGACCGCGTTCCCCCGCCCCCCCCAAACCACTTCCGTGGCGCCGACCGGATCACCATCCATGAAGATACCGACGGTGACGGCCGCTACGACGCCCACAAGACGTTCCTGGAAGGGCTGAACCTGGTCACCAGCGTCGCCCGCGGGCGGGGCGGCGTCTGGGTGCTCAATCCCCCCTATCTGTTGTTCTACCCTGACCGCGACCAGGACGACGTCCCCGATGGCGATCCGGAAGTGCATCTTGAGGGCTTCGGCCTGGAAGACACGCACTCCATCGCCAACAGCCTCTGCTGGGGCCCGGACGGCTGGCTCTACGCCGCGCAAGGCAGCACCGTGACCGGAAACGTCCGCCGCCCAGGCGCCGCCGAGCCTCCCCTCCATTCGCTCGGCCAGTTGATCTGGCGCTATCATCCGGAAACGCGCCGTTACGAAGTCTTCGCAGAAGGGGGGGGCAACGCCTTCGGCGTCGAAATCGACTCCGCCGGCCGGGTCTTCTCCGGTCACAACGGCGGAAACACCCGCGGCTTCCACTACCAGCAAGGGGCCTACCTGCAAAAGGGCTTCGATAAGCACGGCCCGCTCTCCAATCCCTACGCCTTCGGCTACTTCCCCGCCATGCGCCACAACGACGTGCCCCGCTTCACGCACACGTTCGTGCTCTACGAAGGGGGAGCTTTCCCGTCGCGCTATCGCGGAATGCTGTTTGGACCGGCCCCCTTGCTCAATCACGTCGTCTTAAGCCGCGTCGAGCGCGACGGCTCGACCCACCGCACCCAGGATGTCGGCTACGCAATCAGCACGCCAGACACCTGGTTCAAACCGGTCGACATCAAGCTCGGTCCCGACGGCGCGATCTACCTCGCCGATTGGTACGACGGCCAAATCAACCACTACAAAAACCACGAGGGAGACATCGACAAATCGAACGGGCGGATTTACCGCCTTCGACCCGCGGACGCAACCTCTCCCACGCCGCGATTCGCCCTCGACAAGCTCTCCACCGCCGAACTCCTCCCCTACCTCGCCCACGAAAACCGTTGGTTTCGCCACACAGCCTTGCGCCTCTTGGGCGACCGTCGCGACCCGACCGCCGCCCCCGCCTTGTTGGCCACCCTGCGCCGCGGCAACGTCCCAGGCACGCTCGAGTCCCTCTGGGCCTTGAACCTCATCGGCGAACTCTCAGAAGCCGTGCTCTTGGAGTCGCTCGACCACGCCAATCCGCTCGTTCGACTCTGGGCCGCTCGGCTCGCCTGCGACCGTCCCACCGTTCCCAGCGCCGTGGCTGCCCGCCTTGCTGCCCGCGCAGCGCTCGAGCCAGACTTGGACGTCCGCGCCCAACTCGCCTGCTCCGCCCGGCGGTTGCCCCCCCGCGAGTGTTTCAGCATCGTGCGCCAGCTTCTCACCCACGACAAAGACGCCGAAGATCCGCGAATTCC
>JALHPA010000761.1 GCA_022842745.1 Pirellulales bacterium | reverse complement strand
CGGCTTCCAGGTAGTTTTCCGGACCCAGTTCGTTTGGTTCCTCCTCGGCCCAGGCAGTAAACAACCAGGGCTCGCCAGTGATCCAGCGCCAGCCCCCATCCGGCTCGGTGTAGTCCGGGGCGGCGGTATCCTGGTACCCGCCGAGATGGCCGCCCACCGGCGTGACGTCATCGCCGGGGAAATTCTCGACAAACCAGTCCCACTCGAAGGTGTCGGTGATCGTCGCCAGATGCCCGCGCATCCCCCGGTAGGTGAGCGACGCCGCCAGATCGCGGGCCACCTCCCAGGTGACAAACTGCGAGTCGATCCCCTCGCGCAGCTCATAAAAATGGCCGTTGCCCAACTCGGCCACCCGCCATTCGATGGGTTCCGCCTGTGCCCTTGGCGTGCAAGCGATCGCGACGAGCGTAAACATGACAAAGCTGCGGTGAAACATGGATGGCCTCTCACCTTGGCGAATTCAGCGTCTTTCCCTAAGAGCATAGGCGGGAGATGCTAGACTTCCAGTTTTTTTGTCCTTTTTACCGGCGAACCGCACCTCTCAGCGGCGGCGGGTTACTCATCAATTCATGAAGACCCGACCACGGCCCGCCCACCTCGACCCCCCGACGAGCCCCTCTTACAATGCCAAACTTTCCGCTCCGGAGCGAACCTCCGGGCGGTTCTGTTCGATCTAGTGTTCTGGCGACCAATCGAGCCGCTACACTAGCCCGACGCGCAAGCGAGGGGGAGTTGACGTCGGTTTTGAGTACGGCCGTACTCAGCTTCGTCGCCCTCGCCCCCTCGCTCGCGCGTCGGGCTAGCGTCGCCGTTCGGGCCTCATGGCCGGTCGGAACTCATGTTTGGCAAAGGGGTTGCAACTTGCTTCGTACTCAGACATGCGGCGAACTGCGGGCCGCGCACGTTGGTCAGGAAGTGACCCTTTGCGGCTGGGTCGATAGCTACCGCGACCACGGCGGAAGCCTGTTCGTCGACTTGCGCGACCGGTACGGCAAGACCCAAATCGTGTTCACCCCCGACGCCGGGGCGGATCTGCTGACGGAGGCGCGGCAGCTCCGGACGGAATTCGTGATCTCCGTGACTGGCAAAGTTGCCAAGCGACCCGAGGGGACCACCAATCCCAAACTTGATACCGGCGAGATCGAATTGCGGAGTCGCAAGCTGGAGATTTTGAACAAGAGTCTGGTGCCGCCGTTCCAGCCGGGGGCGATGGAACTGCCTGGCGAGGACCTGCGGCTCAAATACCGCTACCTCGACCTGCGCCGGCCCGACATGCAGCGGACGATCGTGCTGCGGCACCGGATGATCAAGGCGATGCGGGATTACTTCGACGAGCATCGCTTCATCGAGGTCGAAACGCCGATGCTGGGCCGCAGCACGCCGGAAGGGGCGCGGGACTACTTGGTGCCCAGCCGCGTACACCCGGGCAAGTTCTACGCCCTGCCGCAATCGCCGCAGTTGTACAAGCAGATCCTGATGATTGCCGGTTACGACCGCTACGTGCAAATCGCCCGCTGCTTTCGCGACGAGGACCTCCGCGCCGATCGCCAGCCGGAGTTCACTCAGTTGGACGTCGAAATGGCCTTCGTCGACTCCGAGGACGTGATCGGCATCATCGACGGCTTGGCCGCCAAGCTGGCAATGGACATCCTGGGAATCGAATTGAAGCTCCCCCTTCCCCGGATGACCTACGACGAGGCGATGGAGCGTTACGGGCACGACGCGCCCGATCTGCGGTTCGGCATGGAACTGGTCGATGTGACCGATCTGGCCAAAGAGGTCGATTTCCGCGTCTTCCGGGAAGCGGCGGCCCATGGTAAACGCGTCCGCGGGCTCAACGCCAAAGGCGCCGCGGAGAAGTATTCGCGCAAGGGGATCGACGAATTGACCGCGTTCGTGATGCAGGATCACGGCGCCGGCGGGTTGGTCTGGTTCAAGGTCGAGTCCGACGGCACGCTCGCCTCGCCGACCGCCAAGAATTTCCAGCCGGACTTGCTCCAACGGATCGGTGAAAAGCTAGGCGCTGCGCCGGGGGATTTCCTCTGCTTCGTGGCGGACACTTTCGAGACGACCTGCAAAGCGCTCTACGGTTTGCGGAAGCGGCTGGGGAAAGAACTGGGCCTGTACGCTGCGAACGCGATGCATTTCTCGTGGGTCGTCGAGTTCCCGATGTTCGCCTACGACGCCGAGGAAAAATGCTGGGCCGCGATGCACCATCCCTTTACCGCGCCGCGCCCCCAGGACTTGCCGCTGCTCACCAGCGATCCCGGCAAGTGCCGCGCCCAGGCATACGACCTGGTCGTGAACGGCTACGAGGCCGGCGGCGGGACGATTCGGATCCATGACCAAGCCGTACAGCAGCAAGTCTTCGACCTGCTGGGACTTTCGCGGGAAACGGCGCGCGATCGCTTTGGCTTCTTGCTCGACGCACTGCAATACGGCGCGCCGCCGCACGGCGGGATCGCACTGGGGATCGATCGCTGCGTGATGATCTTCGGCGGCCTGGACAACATTCGCGACTGCATCGCCTTCCCGAAAACGCAAAAGGCGACCGACCTGATGACGGAAGCGCCCGG
>JALHPA010000760.1 GCA_022842745.1 Pirellulales bacterium | reverse complement strand
ACGCGGAGCATGGCCAGCATGCGTCCGGAGCAGTGGGACGAAATGCTGGCGGTGAATGCCACGTCGGCTTACTATTTGATTGCTGCGACGTTGCCGCAGATGCGGGAACGGCAGGACGGGTTGATCGTCAACATTTCGTCGGTGAGCGGCAAACGGGCGTCGACCGCGGGGGGAGTGGCCTACTGCGCGGCGAAGTTTGCCATGACGGCGCTCGGGACGGCGGTGGCGCTCGAGGAGGGGAAAAACGGGATCCGGGTGACGAATATCTGCCCGGGCGAGGTGGATACGCCGATTTTGGAGAACCGTCCGGTGGCGGTAACGGCCGAGCACCGAGCGAGGATATTACAGCCGGATGACATTGCGGCGGCGGTGTTGATGGTGGCCCAGCTTCCGCCGCGGGCGCACGTGGCGGAGATGATTATCAAGCCGACTTGGCAAGACTATAGTTGAGCGCCGGGGCGATTTGTGCGCGGAAAAATGTTGAATTTTGACCATTAGCCCATCGTCCCCCTCGAGAGAGCGCCAACCATGAACCTGCCTACCGGGATTGCTCGCCGCCGATTCCTTACGTCGTCCGCTGCTATGGCAGGCGTCGTTGCCACCGCGAATATGGGATCCGCAACTTTGGGTTCGGCTGCATTGGGGGCGGAGACGAAAGGGGCGACGAGCGCTGGAAAGGGGGCAGACGCGCGGGTTCCGAATCGAATCGCCGTGGCGACGTATTCTTTCTGGCAGTTTCGGCCGGAACGGGTGGAGATCGAGACCTGTATCGATCAGGCGGCGGCGATGGGGTTCGACGGGGTGGAGATTCTGCACCGGCAGATGTCGGGCGAATCGAACGACTACTTGCAGCGATTGAAGCGGCAGGCGTTTTCGCTGGGATTGGACCTGTGCGGATTTTCCACGCACCAGGGGTTCGTTTCGCCCAGTAAAGAGGAACGGCAGAAGAATATCGACCACACGCTGCACTGCATGGATCTGGCGTACAAGCTGGGAATTCCGACGATCCGGATCAACACCGGGCGGTGGAACACGACAAAGGATTTCGACGAGTTGATGAAGAACCGGGGGATCGAACCGCGGCTAGAGGGATACACGGACGAAGATGGATTTGGGTGGGTGATCGAGAGCATCGAAAAGCTGCTGCCGAAGGCGGCGGAGTGGGGGGTGGTATTGGGGCTAGAAAATCACTGGGGTTTGGGACGCACTCCGGAAGGGGTGATGCGGATCGTGAAAGCGATTGAGTCGCCGTGGCTGCAGGTGACCTTGGATACAGGGAATTTCCTGGAAGACCCTTACGACCGGTTGGAAACGCTGGCCGATCGAGCGATTCTGGTGCAGGCCAAGACCTATTACGGCGGCGGCAAGTGGTACACGCTGGAATTGGACTATCCGCGGATTGCAAAAATGCTTCAGAAGCACAACTACCGCGGGTATGTCTCCTTGGAGTTTGAAGGGAACGAAGACCCGTCGACGGGAATTCCCAAGAGCCTGAAGGCGCTGCGCGAGGCGTTTGCCTGACGGAAGAGGTGAACTCTGGGGGGATTGTCCGCGGGTGGAATGGAGCGGGATCCCGATCCGGGTTGAAGGAACTGCCGGCGGTACTATGGCTGGGAGCGAAACGGAGTCGGCCGGCGACGCGCGCAAGGTGCTGGTGCTCTTCAATCGGCGGGCTGGCGCCCGGGACGCCGAGCAGCAGGTGGAGGCTTTGTGCGGGGCATTGGTTCAGCGGGGGATGCACGTTGAGCGGTTGGAAACGTTGGCGGAGGTCGAGCGGGCGAATGAAGAATTCGGCGCAGGGCGGTTGAGAGGGGTGGTGGCTGCCGGTGGGGACGGGACGGCGCGGGCGGTGCTCGAGCGAACGGTTCGCGGCGTGCCGATCGCGCTATTGCCGTTGGGGACGGAAAATCTGCTGGCGCGGTTCTGCAAAATTCCGCGGGATCCTGAGGGGGTGGCGCGCATTGTGGAGGCTGGCTACAGCCGGGTGCTGGATGCGGCGCGGGCCAATGGGCAGTTGTTCTTGCTGATGGCGGGAATTGGCTTCGACGCCGCCGTGGTGGAACGGGTCCATACGAAGCGGCAGGGCCACATTACCCACTGGAGCTACGTCAAACCAATCTGGGACGAAATTCGTAGCTACGAGTATCCGGAATTGGAGATCGGCGCCGACGGGGGGCCGGGCACAACGGCGATGCCTATGGTGAATTGCTGCCGGTGGGCTTTCGTCTGCAATCTGCCCTGCTATGCTGTCGGATTGAAGTTCGTGCCGGAGGCAAATCCGAGCGACGGATTGTTGGACGTTTGCATGCTTCGCAAGGGGAGTTTGTGGAACGGGTTACGTTACCTTGCGGCGGCGTGGATGGGACGGTTGCAGAGTCTGAGCGATTGCCAGGTCGTGCAGGGGGAGTCGATTACGATCCAATCGCGGTGGCCCGTGCCGTACCAGTTGGACGGGGACCACGGCGGGATGTTGCCGTTGCGGATCGAGGCCGTTCCGGGGCGGCTGCGGTTGCTGGTGGACGCCGAGGCGAAGTTCGGTTGAGGTATTGAGCCGAAGGACGGGTAATTGGGACCAAT
>JALHPA010000759.1 GCA_022842745.1 Pirellulales bacterium | reverse complement strand
CGAGGACAATCTGGCGATACGCAAACCGGCGGCGGAAATTGGAACTCCGTCGCCAATCCGTGACCCCTCCGATTCACAGCGGATTATTCATGAGCACAGCCGAGGCGATGCAGCAGCGGGCGGAAGAATTCGTGCGCCGGTACCAGGCGGTTCGCGACCAGATTGGCCGCGTGATCGTCGGACACGACGAAATCGTACACGGCGTGCTGACCTGTTTGTTCGTGGGGGGGCACTGCCTGTTGGAGGGAGTTCCCGGCTTGGGCAAGACGCTCCTGGTCCGAACCTTGGCCAAGACGCTCGACCTGGATTTTTCTCGCATCCAGTTTACGCCCGACCTGATGCCGGCGGACATTCTCGGGACCAATATGGTGATGGAATCGCCGGACGGAAAGCGCTTTTTCGAGTTTCAAAAGGGTCCCATCTTCACCCAGATTTGCCTGGCGGACGAAATCAACCGGGCGACCCCCAAGACCCAATCGGCAATGCTGGAGACCATGCAGGAGGGATCGATCACCGTCGCCGGTCAGCACTACGTGCTGAAGAAACCGTTCTTTGTCATGGCCACCCAGAATCCGATCGAGCAGGAAGGGACCTATCCGCTGCCCGAAGCGCAGCTTGACCGTTTCTTTTTCAAGCTGGTAGTGGGCTACAGCACGCGGCAGGAATTGGCCACGATCATCGACCGCACGACCCGCGGCGAAACGATCGAGCCGGCCAAGGTTATGGATGGCGAAGAAATTCTCAAGTGGCAAAAACTGATCCGGGAGGTCATCCTGGCCAAGCACCTGCAGGATTACATCGTGCGCCTGACGTTGGCCACCCATCCCGAAGGGCCATTTGCGCTGCCGTGTACTAATCAGTATTTGCGCTGGGGGGCCAGCCCCCGCGGAGCGCAGACACTGGCCCTGGCGGCCAAGGTGCGGGCACTGCTCGAGGGGAGGTACAACGTCAGCTTCGAGGACGTGCGGCGGGTCTATTTGCCGGCGATGCGCCACCGCGTGATCTTGAATTTCGAAGCCCAGGCGGAGGGAATCGACACCGACCAGGTGTTGCTGGAGATCTTGCAGAAGTTACCGGAAAAACCGGCCGACGAGAAAACGGCAGCCGTTACGACCGCGACTCCCCAGGCAGCCAAGCGTTAACCTCGCACCCGCCGTCGCATCGTTTGCTATCGCCGGGGTCCGCTGGGAATTGTGGGGCTTAATTCCTCGATCGGGTCTTTGCGCGGTGGGACCGCCACGCTGAGAAGCAGGTCGTACTTGCCTGCGTTCTCTCTTTTGCCCAAGCCTATATTTCTCGAATCGGGCTGCTTTGCTACACTCCGCGGCCCCACTGGCTGAAGGGTAGCCCGCTGGGAGATGAATGCGCGGAACACCGGTTTACAAAACGCCTCTGGGGCGTTCGCTTCCATGCTTGCACGCTGGCCAATTCGCAACAAGCTCTGGGCTGGCATTGGGCTACTGCTGGTGATGCTTGGAACGTTGTCGATCAGCGGGTTTCAGGGAGTGTACGCCTACCGCGGTCTGGTAAAGAGCCTGCGTGCGCGGGCAGACGAGTTGCCCTTGGCGACGACCTTGGGGCAGCAGGTGGGAGACCTGCGGGTGGCGCTGGCAGCCTGGCAAGGGGAGCAATCGAGCGGGGGAACCTGGTCGGTGGCGCCGTTGGGGGGACGCTTGCTGGATGAGGAGTTGCGCGTGCGGTTCGATGCGGTCAATCGGACCTTGGCGCTGTATCAGGAACAGATTGAGGCCAACGACGATCAGGACGAGCGGATTGGCGACAGCCAATTCGAAGCCGAAACCGCCGCCCGGATACAGGCCGATTTGGACAAGATCGCGCGGCTGGTCGACAAACCGGGCGGCGAGTTTCCCGCCGCGACGGCGTCGGCACTCAACGAACACCTGGAAAAATTGCAACGACTGGCGGCCGAGCTCCCCAGCCACTTGCATCGGCGGCTGGGAGTGATGGCGGGCGAGGTGCGAACGCAGTACCGGGCCATGATCGGCATGCTGTGGACCACAACGCTCAGCGCGGCGGCAATGCTGATCCTGCTCATTCATCTGTTTTACCGCTGGGTGTTTCGCCCGTTGCGGGTACTGATTCATGGCTCTCGCATTGTCGCGGCCGGGCGATTCGACCATCGCATCCGTTTGGAGTGCCAGGACGAAATGGGAGAGTTGGCCGCGGCCATGAACGACATGACCGACCGATTTCAGGCCATACGCGACGACCTGGATACCCAGGTAAAAATTCGCACCCGGCAAGTGGTTCGCAGCGAGCAATTGGCCAGCGTGGGATTCCTGGCCGCCGGCGTGGCGCACGAAATCAATAACCCCTTGGCGGCGATTGCCATGTGCGCGGAATCGCTGGAGGGACGATTGGCAGAACTGGCGGGGACAGGACTGCAGATTGAATCCAATCCGCCAGACGCGCGGCGACCGGCCGACGGCGTGGATGCAGACTCCCTGGCTGTTATGTCGCGGTACCTGGCGATGATCCAAAGCGAGGCCTTCCGCTGCAAAGGCATCACGGAAAAACTGCTCGATTTCTCTCGGCTGGGAGAGGTCACTCGCCAGC
>JALHPA010000758.1 GCA_022842745.1 Pirellulales bacterium | reverse complement strand
CCCCCAAGAGGTAACTGCTGGGAAGGGCGTCGATTTGGCGGCGGTACCAGGGGGCGTTTACCCCTTGCGCCACAAGAACCCGGACGGCGGCTCGCCGCCGGTCGCTGGCGGCTGAGGGGGAATCCCCGGCCAGGTGTTGGAGCATGCGCTGGTAGAGTTCGCCCAGCACCTCGGCCTTCCAATCGCTGAGCACGCCTGGGCCGACGGCGGCCAGGTCGGCGCAGGTGAGCAAGTAGAGCATTTGCAGCACTTCGGGGGCGCCGACCTCGACGGCGAACCGCAGAGTGACCTGCTCGTCGCTGGTATCCCGGCGAAACGCCAGGTGGGACATGGTGAGGTGCTTGTGGACCAGGAACTTGAGCGTTTCGGCCTCTCGGTCGGGCAGCCGGAGCCGCTGGGCGGTGTCGGCCGCGATGCGGAGTCCGATTTCGCTATGGTCTTCGACGTAGCCTTTGCCGAGGTCGTGGATCAGCAGGGCCAAGTGCAGGGTTCGTTTTTCTTTCAGCCCCCGATAGGCTTGACCGAGGATGCCTTGGTCCGCGATGAACTCGGTGGTGCGTTCGACGGCGCGGATGCAGTGCTCGTCGACGGTGTACTTGTGGTAGGCATTGAACTGGAGCAAACAGCGGGCGTGGGCGAATTCGGGGATCAGCTTTTCCAGCACCCCCAGTTCGTGCAGGTCGTGCAGGAGCGGCCCGAGCCGGGCCGGCTGGGACAACAACGACAGAAAGCGATCAGAAGCCTCGACCGAGAGTTCGTCTGGCAGGCGGGGTGCGGCCTCGTGGACCGTCTTCCAGGTGCTGTACGCGATCCCCTTGTTGTACAAGTTGGCGAGATCGGCGAGGCGAAGGATTTCCGCGAGGCTGGATTTGAGTTTTTTTTGTCCCCGGCGGGTGGCCGAAATCCGGGTGGGTCCGACGCGGAAGTCGCCTTCGACCTGATGGCTTAGGAGGGGCGCGGCGAACTCGCTGAGCCTGGTCCAGGGGCGCGCGCCGTCGAGAAACCGGGTCACGACGTCGCGCACCTGCTTGGTGTGCCGGAAAAACTGCCCCATGAATTCTTCCACCGGCAACAGGCCGGCGCGGCCGGTGTAACCGAAGGCCTCGGCGACGCGAACCTGTTCCGCGCGGTCCAAGACGTCGTTGGCCTTGCCGGCGTGGAAGTGCATTTCGTTTCTCAACCGCAGGAGGAACTCACTGGCGCGCCGCAGCGAGACCTGATCCTCCTTGGAGAGGGCGTCCATCAATTGCAGGGCTTCCGGCTCCGACTCACCGTAGCGGGCAAAACCGACCCAGCGGAGCAGGTGGATTCCGCGGAGTCCACCGGGCGAGCGCTTGATGTTTGGCTCCAGCAGGTAGACGGTTTCGCCGAATTGCTGTCGTTCCTCGGCACGCGCGCGTTCGATGGCGCCAATCATGCCTCTCCAGCGGCGTTTGGCGGAAGCGGCGAATTTGCGGTGGAATTTCTGGAAGAGCTCCTCGCTGCCGGCGAGGAAGCGGGACTCGACCAAGGAAGTGAAGATGGTTGCATCCTTGAACGCCAGCTTGATCGCTTCGGTTGGGGTGCGGGTGGCTTGCCCCAGGGATAAGCCGGCGTCGAAGAGGTCGTGCAGCAGACGTTTGGCCAGGGGCGCAACTCGCTCGCCATAGAGCGGGGTGTGGAGAATCATGAGATCCACATCGGAGTAGGGAGCGACATCGCGCCTTCCGTACCCGCCGTGGGCGACCAAGGCTACATTTTCGGCGAGGTCGTTGGCGCTGGCCTCGTCCATTTCGACGAGCGCGCTTTGGTACATGTCGAGGACGACTCGGTCGAGCAGGTCGGTCAGCAGGGCACAGACCTGGATGCCGGGGGAGCCTCGCAAGTGCTGGTCGCGGAGGCGTTCTCGTCCTTCGGCCAGCCAGTTTTTGGCGGCCACCACGTTGGAGCGAATTTTAAGTTCGGACGCCATGCGGTCGGGAGGTGGGACTCGTGGGGTCAACGATCGCCATCGAGTCTACCGTTTGCGGCGACTTTCCGGCAAACCGTCTGGAGTGGGAAATCGTAGGGGATAAAGCGGAGTGGGGATATGGTCGTTACTGCGGCCCAAGTGGGGTATGCGGCCATCGCCTTTTCGGCACGCGGATGACGGCGCCGCGGGGGAACGAGCGACGTTCTGAGATTGCACAATTCTCGCGTTCGGCTAGCCTGCGGATATAGCGGGCAAGGATGGCCGGGTGGCGGGCGCTGTGGAGACTCTCTGGAGGAGACTGTCTGGGGGAGCGCTGCTTTAGTCGCTGCATATTTGTCCGGAGAGTCGATCCGCGAGGGGCGCGGCGGGGCCGGTGGTTTTCGGGAGAGCGGCGCGATGGCACGTCAGAGATTTATGCTGCATGCGTTGTTGGGGTTGGCCGCGGTTGGCCTGGCCACGGCAATCGGAATTCGCGTTCGCAGCGACTGGGGGGAGGGACATGCCAAAGAGGTGGATTCCGAAGAGTCGGTTAGCGGCCAGACCCTGCTCGAACCGCACATGACTGCACGGATCAGCCGCGAGGCGCGGAAGAATATGGGTTTGATTTCGAAGCCGTTGGAGGTGGCGTCGT
>JALHPA010000757.1 GCA_022842745.1 Pirellulales bacterium | reverse complement strand
GACGCGAAAGCGCGATTACCGCCTTGCAAGCGGCCGGAATGAACATCAAAAGCATTGAGGACGTCACCCCGTTGCCCCACAACGGCTGTCGCCCTCCCAAGAAACGGCGGGTCTAGGCTAAAGGAAAGACCCCACCCCTAACGGTTGGGGCGTCCGTTGTCGCAATCGTAGTCCCCGCATTTCGATACCCGATTGAATACAAAAAAATAAATGTCCAATACGCTTGGCCGCCGCGCCAGCAGCAACACGCGGAGTGAAGGAAGGAGCTTGAATGGCTAGAACTACGGGACCCGTTTGTCGTCTTTGCCGGCGCGACGGGTTGAAGTTGTTCCTCAAAGGGACCCGTTGCGACACGCCCAAGTGCGCGATCGAACGTCGAGATACCCCCCCAGGGATGAACGTTACCCGCCGGGGCAAGCTCACCGACTACGGCGTTCACCTGCGCGAGAAACAAAAGGTCAAGCACTATTACGGCGTCCTCGAGCGCCAGTTCCGCGGCTACTTCTCCCGCGCCGAACGTGGCAAGGGGAACACGGGCGAGGCCCTGATGTGCCTGCTCGAACGCCGGCTCGACAATATCATCCACCGGCTCGGTTTCGGTCAGTCCCGGGCCCAGGCGCGCCAACTGATCGCCCACGGGCATATCACGGTGAACGGCTGCCGGGTCGACGTGCCCAGCTACCTGGTCCGGGTGGGAGATGTGGTCCGCGTAAAGAATCGAGTCAAGAGTTTACAAGCCATCCACGGAAATCTGGAGGAGGTTCGCCGCGATCCCCCCGATTTCCTCAGCCGGATCGACGGCGCCATCCCAGAGGGGCGCGTTACCCGGCTCCCCTGCATCGAGGATGTGTCCATCCCCGTTCAAGCGAACTTGATCGTCGAGTTGTGCTCGAAGTAATGCCATTCGCCCTTTCGGGGGCCGCCCGCCGCGACGCGTCGCGGCAGCTCCACGGCGGGCGCCTTCGGGCCCGCGGAGCCTGTTGGCCGTATTCGCCGACAACTGTCTAAGGAGGCTTGTCCAATGCATATTCGATGGCGCGGTCTGGAACTTCCCAGCAACGTGGTCTGCGACGCTCGCTCGCTTTCGCCGACTTACGGCAAGTTCGTTGCCGAGCCGTTTGAGCGCGGTTTTGGAACGACGATTGGCAACAGCCTCCGTCGCATCCTGCTCTCCAGCCTGGAAGGGAGCGCCATTACCCAGATCAAGATTCAAGGCGCTCAGCACGAGTTCACCACGCTTTCCGGCGTCAAGGAGGACATGACCGACGTCGTGCTCAACATCAAGTCGCTGATCGTGAAGAATCACAGCGATTCCACCAAGGTGGTCCGCATCGAGAAACACAAGCCCGGTATTGTCACCGGGGCCGACGTACAGACCGACGACTCCGTCACCATTATCAACCGCAACCACAAAATCGCCGAGCTCACCACCGACACCCCGTTCGTGGTGGAAATGGTGATCGAAAACGGCCGCGGGTATGTCCCCTCGACCGAGCACAGCCCCAACGTTCAGGAAATCGGCATTATCCCGGTCGACGCCGTGTTCAGCCCCGTGACCCGCGTCCGCTACGAGATCGAGGAGACCCGAGTCGGTCAGAAAACCAACTACGACAAGCTCACCCTGGAAATCTGGACCGACGGTTCGATCCATCCAGAAATGGCCCTGGTCGAATCGGCGAAGATCCTCCGCAAACATCTCAATCCCTTCGTCCAGTACAACGAACTCGGCCCCCGGGTCACGACCGCCGCCCGCGGATACGCAGGCATCGGTTCGGATTCGTCGATCGAGGCCAAGTTGAACATGAGCCTGGCTGAGCTGAAGCTGTCGGTCCGTGCGTCCAACTGCCTGGAGAGCGAGAACATCAATACCGTGCGCGATCTGGTTTCCCGCAACGAGGATCAATTGCTCGAGGTCCGCAATTTCGGCGAGACCACGCTGCGTGAAGTCCGCGAGAAGCTGACCGAACTGGGCCTGCGTCTCGGTATGCGGGTTCCGCCAGCCGCAACCCCTGTGTAAGCCTTCGGAGCGTGCCCGGCGGAGCCGCTTTTGGCTCACTGGTTGCGTAGCCCTGACAAAAACCCCTTCGAACGAGATCAGGAACGCGTCGTTAGGCGCGGAAATCCCATGCGTCATCGTCGCAAAGGCCGCGTCCTCGGCCGTTCTCCCAGCCACCAGCGAGCGTTGCTCCGTAATTTGGCTTCAGCGCTGTTCCTCACCGAGCGCGACGCCGAGCACGACGACAATGCCCCCAAGGTCAAGGGGCGCATCGTCACCACCCTTCCCAAAGCCAAAGAGGTGCGCCCACTCGTCGAGCGCTGCATCACTCTGGCCCGCCGCTCGCTCAAGCACCTGGAAGCCGCTCAGCCCTTCGGCCCCCCGGTCGATGCCAATGGTAATACGAGGGATCGCAACTCCGCCGAGTACCGCGCCTGGAGAACGGGTCCAGATCATAAGAAGTGGCAGCACGCCATGGCCCCGGTCGTCAATGCCCGCCGCCGCGTGTTCACCATGCTCCGAGATAAGCTGGCCACTCAGATTTGCTTCACGACCATTGGGCCACGCTTTGCCGATCGCCCAGGCGGAT
>JALHPA010000756.1 GCA_022842745.1 Pirellulales bacterium | reverse complement strand
CTACGCGAATCACCCAATTCGTGCCCAAAGGTACGCCGTCACTGGGTAGCAAACCGTAGCGCGTCTTTGCCGACTGACGTCTCCCTAGAAGTTGCTTGTCACCGAGCCAAATGGCTTCTGTGTCAGGCTGCTAGTCCGCGAACCTTACAGGCTCGCGCCCCTCATACGACGCTCTTGTTGCGCTTGGCAGATCTGCCTGCTAACAGCCCTTCCTCCATTCCGGCGAAACTCTGTCCGGTCTGCACTCGCGACCCGAAAGCCGCGATGTACAACTTGGCTGCGTAAGCTCTGGTGCGATATCGAAGTGCTGGCACGAGAGCCACGTGGCATCCTTCGTCTGCCAACATACCCATCTCGCGCGCGGGATGTCAAACAGTTTCTTACCGTTTTGCAACGCAAAGC
Source organism: Pirellulales bacterium (assembly GCA_022842745.1). Taxonomy (GTDB): domain Bacteria; phylum Planctomycetota; class Planctomycetia; order Pirellulales; family JALHPA01; genus JALHPA01. The sequence goes on along the minus strand of JALHPA010000756.1, from coordinate 2,187 downwards.
GGGCCGCGGCTTCATCCGCAATTCGCTACCCGAGGTTCACTTTGCGCATGCGGAATATCCCCACCCTGGTTGGCCAGCCTGGGACCCATGCCCGCTGATAGCAGCCGCGAAAAAACCGAGACGCGGTGGCTTGGCGGTGGCGCGGTGCCTACACGGTCCGCCAGCGGGCCGAACGGGGTTTGGGGATGCTGGGCGGCCCACTTCGCCAATTTCAGCATTTTCAGGCAAGACCGTGGCAAAGCGTGCCGATCATTGGGGCTGTATCGGATGCGCAGAGTTTGCGGCCGCTTGCGCCGCAAGCACTCGCGTGCTTGAAAACCCGATACCAGGATTCGCTACTCAGCGAGGTCGGCGATGTTCGAAGCGGCTGCTATCAAACGGCTTGCAATCTTGTTCCTGGTTCTGGGAATGGGTCTGCCCCAGCTAGGGTGCACGCTCTGGAACCGAAACAAGTACCTTGAGAATTCGATCCCGCCCGATGCCGGCATCCCCCGCGAGCTGGCAAAGACGACGATGCCGATCTATCGGATCGAGGCGCCGGACATCCTGCTTATCGACGCGGTCAAGGTGATCCCGCGCGAACCGTACAACATCGAGCCCCTGGACATTCTGCAGATTTTGGTCAGCGGTACCCTCGAAGGGGAGCCGCCCATTTTGGGTGAGTACCGAGTCGAATCGAGTGGCATCGTCGCTCTCGGGCCGTCGTACGGCACCGTGAAAGTTGCAGGGCTGACCCTGGAAGAAGCCACCAAGGCCGTGGAAAAGCACCTCCAGAACATCCTGGCCAATCCCGGGGTATCCATCAGCCTCGCCGAGCCAGCAGCTCAGCAGCAGATCGCCGGTGAGCACCTGGTCGGGCCCGATGGCACCGTCAATCTCGGCATCTATGGCAGCGTGATCGTTTCTGGCAAAACGCTCAAGCAGGCTCGAGAAGCGATCGAGCGGCATTTATCGCAATTTTTGCAGGATCCCGAGGTTTCCGTCGACGTCGCGGCCTACAACAGCAAGGTCTACTACGTGGTCACTCAAGGGGCCGGCGAGGGTGACCAGATCATTCGCGTGCCGATCACGGGCAACGAGACGGTACTCGACGCGATTTCGCAACTTGGCGGCTTCACGCAAGTTTCGTCGAAGTGCATGTGGATCGCTCGTCCGGCCCCCCCAGGTGAGTGCAAGGATCTCATCCTGCCGATCGACTGGAACGCGATTGTGCAGGGGGGACGCACCGGCACCAACTTCCAGTTGTTCCCGGGTGATCGCCTGTTCGTGGCTGAAGACAAGATGGTCCTGACCGACAACTTCGTGCAGAAGGCCACGGGGCCATTCGAACGGCTCTTCGGCTTCCTGTTGCTGGGAACGCAGACCGTTCAGACGATCAATCGTTCGCCTACTGGGTTCAACGTGGGGAACAATGCAGTCAATCCGTTCCTTACGGGAACCTAACCTGGCACTGGTTTGACGCGCTTGGTTGACGTGGCAGCCGGCGGAGAATTGCCCGAAAGGGGTAGCTCTCCGCCGGCTTATTTGTTGGGAAGTCAGCCGCCTGCGTGGAACAACTGTCAGTGACCGCGCAACCGGTTTTGTCTACGCACCTTGTGGCGTAATAAGTTGCTCTGGGTCACTCGCTCGTGTAAATTCGTATTAGCGGCCCAACTTACGCCGCCGATGCTAGAGATGAGGCGCCACCAGCCCGAGGATTGCGGAGTGCGAACGATGTTGCGACTGATTGGATTGCTGGCACTGGCCCTATTGGTTGAAGCAACGTTCTCGCAATCGACAAGCTATGCCCAGCGGCGTGGTCGCAACTCGTCGTTGTTTGCTGGCAACCCGCGGACGAACACAAATCCGGGTGGTAGCCTGTTGAACGAGGCACTTTATAGTCGACCGACTGTAAGTCCCTATCTTAACCTCACCCGTCCTGGTGGCACGATCACTCCCAATTATCAGTCGCTTGTCCGCCCGCAGATGGATCAGATGCGGGTAAATCGGGCTCAGCGCGCGTCGACCGCCAACTTGCAACGTGAGGTCAATAACTCGCGACACCAGGCCGTACTGCCCGGCCAGACCATTCGCGGTACTGGCCACGCGACAAACTACATGAGCTACTCGCAGTACTTTAATACGCTCAGCGGCAGCTAACCGGCCGTGTTGGGAAGGCCGAATCGCGAAATGCCCGCCATCCAGAGC
>JALHPA010000755.1 GCA_022842745.1 Pirellulales bacterium | reverse complement strand
TGCGGATCTGAACGACATGCTGGACTTCGGCCAGGCCGCGATCGACGCGCTCGTCGACGATTCGTCGGCAACCGCGCTTGAATCATGGCGAAATTTGCTCGCCGGCTGCCTCTCAAGCGCCAACGGCCTGGACGGTGAACACCTCCCACAGACCGCCAACGCTTCCGACAGCCCAGCGATTCCGGCGCCCCATTTTTCCCAATCGCCGTACCGTTACAATCCGACCCCCAGGCGAGACGACCGGTTTGGCGATTCGTACAACGCCGGCGTCAATCCCGAGGCCTTCCTGTACGACGAGCAATTCAGCCCCCGCGACAAGACCTTGATGATGTCTTACAAGCGTCTGCGCGAGATCGACGTTCCCGAAATGATGGCCAGCATTCTGGCCGAGACCAAGGGCAAGCCCTGGGGCTATTACCTCGAAATGTCACGGCAGCTCTGGGACGAGGCCCGCCACGCCATGTTCGGCGAGGTGGGCTTTGTCGCCAATGGCATCGATTGGACCCAAATTCCAATCAATTTCACCTGGTCGTTGAACCTCAATACCCAGCTCACTCCGATCGAACGCCACGCGGTCCTGTACTTCATCGAGCAGGGCCTGATGCCACGGAACGGCAAGCGCTACGAGTGGGAAGTCGCTGCCTCCTCCGGCGATCCCCTCTCGACCCTCTTCCAGGATTTCGATTGGGCCGACGAAGTGCTCCACGCGCGGATTGGCCGCGATTGGTACGTCAAAGATTTTGCCAACCTCAAGGAGTCGCTGGACTACGGCGACCGCTGCTGGACAAAGGTCGTCTCCCATTGGCACAGCTACCGCGACAAGGGACTGACCGACCACCGCAATTGGTGGCCGGAGATCTATGCCCAAGCCTGCCGCAACTGGGGTGTCTCGCCCGATCCGCAGGCCCTGTCGTTCGCCGTCACCTACGAGTCGCAGCGCGCCGATCTAAAAGCAATCTCGGCCTCCGGATGATCCTCGTCCAAAGGCCTCCGGTCTCACCCTGCCGAACATAGCGATTATGCGGCCCCCGCGTCGTTCCTCGCCGGTAATCGCCGGCTGACGACCCGGCCAATCGCCTGCGCCGTTGCCCTTTTGCAACGTAGGCTTCTTGCGCCGCTCTGCCCCCGCTCCAAGCCTGCCTGATTAGTCGTCCCGTCGATGTCCACGCCCGCTCCACACCGCCCCCGGATTGCGCTTTTGGGCTGCGGTCTGATGATTGCTTCCCTCGCGTCCGCTGTCGTTGCCCAGGCCGCCGGAAATACCCCTTCCCTCCTGGCTTCGATCCCCGCCCAGCCCGACGGGATGCCCCTCCCCTTGCAACGGCTGATTCAGGATGGACAAGACGGCCGCTGGGACGATCACACCCTGCTCCAGGCCGGCCTGATCGCCAGCGGCGTCGAAAACCCCCGCGACCTGCAAGACTGCCTCTCGAAGTACGCCAGGCGCCGTGCCCACGCACTCGAACTATCCCGCCACGCACAGTCCCCCAGCGACCGGGCAAGAAAATTATTCCAATTCCTCCACGCCAACCTGCTCACCGGTCACTATCGCGAAGATTTTACCGAGCTCGACCGACTACTGGCGCGCGGCGACTTCAATTGCGCAAGCGCCACCCTGCTCTGGACCATGCTGGCCGGCGACTGCGGTCTCCAATGCCACGTCTGGGAGACCTCCACCCACACCTGGAGCAACGTCCAACTGGACGGGCACGATATCCTCATCGAAGCCACCGATCCCCAAGGCTTCGACGCCCAACCTCGGCCCCGTTCCGCCCCCGCCCGCCGCGTCAATCCCGTGGGTCAGGTGGCCAGCATCCTCGTCAACCGCAGCGTGAATGCGATGGCGGCCCGCCGCTACGATCAAGCGCTCTCTCTCAGCCACGCGGCCCTTTTACTCGATCCACACAAAGACGCTGCAATATCCACGTGGCGCGTCGCTCAAAATCGGCATGCGCTCGCTCTCTGCGATCAGAAACAATTCGAACTCGCCGCCGCCAATCTGAATGACGCCCGCCAGCGCGACCCCGATTACGCCCCCTTCCGCGAAAATCTGGTCTATGTGCTCGATCGCTGGCTCGGCGACGCCGTATCGCGCTTCCAGATCACCGCCGCGCGTAAAATCCTCTCGCTCGCCAGGTCCTACGCTCCCGGCGACCCCCTCTGGACCGCCTGGCAGACAAGAATCGACGCTCTCCAAACGTCTCTCGATCCCAGTGTCGCACCGTAAGCGGACGACAGGTTCGTTCGTTACGACGTCCCGTCCGGACCAACCGGCGCAGGCTCATACGATGCACGGCGCAACCCTTCGCCCCGCGGCGACGCCCCACTGCGATCCCGCTTCATCGGGTCCGCAGGCGCAGGCAAAGCCTCCGCCTCGGCCTGCGGCAAAACCTCCGGAGCCCCCTCCGGTTGACCTGGCCTCTTGGGCGGCCCTTCCGCATGGCCCTCCCCCGTCGGCCCACACGCGTCGCTCCCGCTCCCCTCCCCCAGCCCCGCCAATCCATTCGCCCCCACCGCCGACCCGGGATCGATCCATACCCCCCGCTCGTCCAACCGCATCGTCCCCATTCCAAAGTCCAAACTCAAACGCTCGACC
>JALHPA010000754.1 GCA_022842745.1 Pirellulales bacterium | reverse complement strand
AGGGTGGTTCCCAGGTTTTCCAAAGTTCGTCAAAGACCTGCTGATCGAAGTCGGGGGGGAGGTAGGCTTTGTTGGTCAAAAGCCAATAGCCGCGGGCCGCGCGCCGCTCGGATGGCTGCTGGCTCGCTGGTCCCTCCAGGGACGTATCGATTGATATTCTTGGTTTCGCCTCGTCCGGCGGCGTTTTCTGGGCGCCGGGTTTGGGAACGGGAGCCGCCCCCATCGCAAGGAACAAGAGGGCCATTCCCATGATCCGCAGACCGACCCGCCGCGCGGCCGAGACGAACCAAGTCGAAGTCATGCCGAGCGCAGGCCGCATGTCGGTCGGATCCGCCAGTCCAAACAGCGTGAGAAGGTATATCAGGCAGTCTAGGCACGCGGCCGGTCACAGACAAGGCAGCCCGATGCACCGTTACGGCGCAATGGCGGCCTCGGGGCGGGCGATCGATTTCGGAATGCTCGTCACGGCCACCGTTTGAACCGAGACAGCCGTTGTCTCCGCGCCTTCGTCCGGTAAGGTGAAATGGCCGCCGGGCGACGGCAGCCGCATCATCAATGGCAACGTCAAGAGGCGTGCAGCGCTCGACGCGGCGAAAACGATCAAATAGGCGATTTGCGTCTCGCCATTGAGCTTCAAAATGAACCCCCCCAACAACGATCCGGCCACGCTGGCCACGGCGTAGCCGACGTTGTAAAGCGTCAGCATGCTGGTGCGATGGGAAGCGGGGATGCAGTCGAACGACATCAGCACGATCGACAGCTCCAGCGCGCCCCAGGCGGCGCCGGCGCACAACTGCACGCACATCAGGTACGGCAGCGAATTCGAAAACACCCACAGCACCGGCAGCGGAATGATGGTGATGCCCCCCAGGATCATCAACTTGCGCGAACCGTGACGATGGGCGAACCGGCCCAGCCAGGGCATGGCCAGGGTTTTGGCAAGGATGGAGGTGGCCAGCACCAGCATATACTCGGCGTACGACGTTCGCAGTTGGCCGAGCAAGAAGGGTGTGAAATACGGGCCGGAGATCTGGGCCATGGCGTACACCAGCCACAGGTACCAAAGCAGGCGTCCCTCGTCATGATTCTGCAAGCGGGAGAGCAATTCCCGCGGGCCGATGACCTGCATTTCGGCCCCTGGCTGGACCGCCTCGCTTTGCAGTGACAGCAGGCGGGAGGAAATGAAACGGCAAGCGCCGGCCACGAGAAAAATCCATGCAAAAGCTGAGAGCGTGTGTTCGTAGTGTTGACCCAATTGCAGCGCCATTCCGCCGCCGATAAAGCCGAACAGCACCCCGAATTGTGAAACGCGCGTCCGGCGGGCAAAGAAATGCGACCGAATCCGCAGCGGCACGATCGTGGGGGCCCAGGTGCTCCAGGCCGGACCGGTGGCCATGCCTGCGCCCCAGTACGAACCAGCGACCAGGAACAGCAACCAGACGGGCAGCCATCCGGCGATTGCTCCTGCCGCGAGCGGAAGGAAGCTGGCGGCTTGCAGTGCGGCGCAGAGCACCACCCAGCGGCGGTAAGAGCCAAACCGGCGCACTCCCACCGGCGATGCAAGCTGAAGGCCGGCGCCACATAATAGCGGCACACAGGCAATGAGGCCGGAGACCACTTCCCCCATTCCCAGGGCTAAGGCGAAGGCGGGAAGGTAGTTTTCGCCGATGCCCTGCATGACGCTGAAGGCCGCGCCGTCGCCCAGCATGGCGCGCAGGTCGCGCCGCGTGGTCGATGTTTCGGACGGTTCCTCCGGCATCGCGCGGTGAGCCCGGTCAATGCGCAATAAGCGAATCAAGGTGTCGTTCACAGGGATGCGTGCGTCCGTGCTTCCGCGCCGCGAAGATCCTTCTTCGCCTGTCGGGCGGATTGGAGGCGTCAAGAATGGTGGGTTGATTGAGGAGCGGAATCGTACTCGCTGGGCGGGAGGCGGCCAAGGCCAGGGCGGGGAAAATGGCCAAGGGGAGTGGGAAGAGCGGGAAAAGGGGTGGTTTCGCGTTTGAAGGGATAGGAAAATTGTAAGGCCTTGTGAGGCTGCGGACGATTCAGGCTGCCGAGCAAGCGGCACAAAGCAGGTTCGCTTTCAAGCGGTGTTTCGGCGAACCGACGCGAAAAACACTGGGGCGTTGTGGACCGTTGCCGGATGGGGAATGAGGCGTTACACTGACCCCCGAACTGGCCACAGTCGCCAGGGGCTGGTCGATTGCAGGGCAGTGCTACTACTGGGCAGTTAAATCACGGGGCAGTCGAACTATCGGACAGTGGAGACGGGCCGGAGGTTCGTTTCCGGCTGAGGAGTCCTACGCAGGGAAAAGCGGTGATCGATTCGGCACGCAGGCCCACTGGCCGTCGGCTGACCGCCGAAAAGCGCGATTCGCTTCGCGAACTATGTCGACGGAGCGATGCGCGCGCGGCGCTAACTCTGGCCGCCGATTGGGGAGTGGTGGCGGTTGCCGTGGCGATTAGTACCCGCTTTCCGTCGACTTGGCTGTATGTGCTAGCCGTGGCGGTGATCTCGCGGCAGATGAACGCGCTGTCCGAACTGCATCACCACGCCATGCATGGCAACCTGTTTCGGAACCGGCGGCTCAACCGAGCG
>JALHPA010000753.1 GCA_022842745.1 Pirellulales bacterium | reverse complement strand
GTTGAACTCTTCGGAGATACGTTCATCCAATTCGGGGATAGTGGGTTCAATATGGCGACTTCCGATCCGGACCCCCGAGATGTTGTTCCCAATAGGGCAGGTATCGTCATCCGTGATCGGCCCGACCCCTTGGACGACGTCGCAATCATGCTGCCGCTGCGGTTTTTTCCAATCGATACCCCTGCTGCTATCGTGACCGGCTTCGCACTAGTTCGGACGGCCCCCGTGCCCGAGCCATCCTCCATCGCCCTACTCGCCATCACAATTGCCGCCGGCATTTCATGGCGCGCCCGAAGATTCGCTCGCCCTCCCGCCGCCTGCTAGACTCAGGGGATGGACGAAGCACCGCAAACCCCAGAACGCCGACGGAACTTTGGCCTTGGTTTTTGGCTACTGGTCTTCGCAATGGTCTACATGGCCATGTTCGTGATGGCTGTCATCGACCGTAGTTAGTGGCCTGCCCAATGGACGACAACCCGTACAGGTCGCCGCCGGCGAGCGCACGCTCCCGCATCAAGTCCGGCAATGAGCGCGCGATCTTGACTCGATTTTTACTGCTGGTCCTCGGAGCCGTGACCGCCATAGCTGCTTGTTTCTTCGCATTTGCCGTCAACCAAGCGCTCGTCGATGAGTGGCCGGGTGTTGTCCAGTTTTCCGTGTTGGGCGGTCTGTTCGCTGTCATCTCGTTTCTCTCGTTTCTTTCATTTGCCCTTTTTAGTAAATGACGACGTCTCACTTCGAGTCGCACAGCCATGCCACGCGACCACCAACACAACCCGAACGCCACCAGCCGCCCCCTAGGGCGGCTTTTTCATGTGCTGATCGCGTTGCACGAGTCGTAGCGGTTGCGCGGCCGCACACTTAACGCAACTTAACAATTTGCCTCTTCGGTATGGTGTAGGTGACGCCACCTAGACGATACCCGTTAGTGGGGAGTAACTGCCCCCGGCCCCGGATAACGACCACCTTGCTGGCATGAGGTGTCTTACCCGGGGCCTTTTTATGCGCGCGGGCGGAACGTGCTACGCTTTGGCATGGATGCCAAGCCAGCCGAAACTAAGCCCTGCGTTACCTGCGGCCGCCAAATTCCACGCGGCCCTGCGGCGAGCGAATACAATTGGAAGTCGCGGATGTATTGCGCTTGGTGCGCCCGCAAGCCTTACGATCGCAAAAAGGCTAAGCCGAAAGACGCAGAGGCCGTCTAATCCGTTAATTCAAAAACGGACACCACCGGAAATCGGGTAGTGGTACAGTTTGCCCGCGCGCCAAATCAAAAACGGCTAGCCTCGGGTCGCGATGACCAGAATCGCCAAGGCGGCGATACAGACTGAGGTGGCAACGGCCCACACCAATAGCAGGCGAATGCCTCGGCGGCAGCAGTCGAGGTCCGCTTTGATATCCGAAAGCCGTTTGTCCTGGTCTTCCATGCCCCCGATTCTAGCAGGGGGCGCATGAAAATGGATTTAGCCTGCTCAGTCCCTTGGCGTTTTCCCAAGCTCTTTGAGAGCGAGGAATATCCCAATCCCCAGAATTGGCACGCCACAGGTAGCTGCTACGGTCGGCGACGAATTACTCGCCCCAACAGCTACGGTTCCGGCACCCCAAAGAATTGCCCCGGATAACGCGATGATAGACGCGGCAATTGCTCGCATGAGGTATTTCCTTTGCTGGAGTGTTCCCGCCGATTCTACCGGAAATCGAGGTCGCTTGCGACGAACCCGCCGGGATGAATAGAATCTAAGGTTTCGCGCCCCACAGCTCCTTTTTCGCCAGCATTCAAGGCAGACGGCTAATGCCCACACCGGGGCGGTTGCGAGCCGGCCCCGGCTCCAAACGACCGAATTGTCAAAGATCAAATCCGCCGGCGCGCCACAATTCGCCGACGGTTGCCACAATGGGCACGGCGGGTTACGCCGAGACGGTTGCCGGTTCCGCGACTTCGGGAATGCCGGCACGGATCGCGTCAATGGCGAGCGACAGGTCGTCGATGTCTTCGGTGATCATCGTCTCCGCTTCCGCAATCGCCGTCGCGATGGCCTTGGCACGGGCCGCCAGCGACTTGGCGTTGGTCGACGTGACCGACTTCCCGCGCACTTGAAAGTTCCGATGCCGCACGTCACTGGCGAGTGTGTCCGCATGAAGTTGGTGCAATTCGCGGACGAACTCCGTCACCAAAGGATTGAGCCGCTTTAATTGCGAGGTCAATTGCGCACGCCGATGCGTATGCGTCGTCGATGCGGCGTTACTGGCCGACAGCGCCAGCCTATGCGCGACCTCCGCTTTTTTCGCCGCGTCACGTGCCGCCGCAAGTTTCGCCGCCGATTCCGACACCCTCTTCGCAAGCATGGGGGCGGACTTGTCGCGCTCAGCGTCGACGGCTGCCAGTTGTTCCAGTAGTTGCCGGCGCTCGACTTCGCGAGCCGATGTCGCTTCCGCCACGGCTACCTTGCCGGCGGCCGTGGCCAAAAACCAATTTGGGAGTTGCATTACCGATTGCCTTTGAGTTGAAGTAAAGTTCTGTGGAAATCCTTGAGCAGTGCTTCGCGCTCCTGCAAGAGTGAACGCACTTGCGACAGCCGTAGCGACTTCGCCAGTGCTGGT
>JALHPA010000752.1 GCA_022842745.1 Pirellulales bacterium | reverse complement strand
ACGAGGAATCGGTGCGAGGGCCAATTTCAGCGGCGCGTGCGCGGATGTCGCCGATCGGCTGATGGTCGTCAAAACGTCCTCCCCACGGATCGTGACCCAGATCGATGAGCTTCCGCAGCTTCTCGCGACGCGCAGCCTCCAATAGTGCGTGGGGCGGCTGCGCGGAGGGTTCAGGGGAGTCGGTCACTGGGATTGCGGGGCGGCGGGAGAGGAGGAGGACCGGTCGGTGGAGCGAATAACGGCGCAGCGGATAAGGTTCTTAGCGTGGTCGGAGAGTCGCCTCGGGCAAGGCTGCTCAACACGGCTTTATGCCATAAACCTAAGAATCGCAACATTTTATTGAAGAGCGATGGCTGGTCAATGTCAGCTAGGGAATCGGTGGAAAACGCAAATGCGCTAGGGGTAGGTTGCATGATTGGCTGGTCGAAGGTCCAGGAGAAATCCAAAAAAGACGGTAATCTAGGCATAATCTGGGCATTGGGAGAGTTTGAAGGCGGATCACTTCTCGTTTCGATATGCTGTCACCACGACCAATAGCGGGCGTTTCGCGAAGCAGGTTGCAGTCTGGACTCCGGCGGGCGCGGGTGTTTTTTCAAGCCCTGGGAGCGGACTGCCTGGACCTGGTTTACCCACCGCAATGCGCGTCGTGTGGCATCGCCATCGACTCGACGGCGCTTGCGGACCGGAAGATCCTGCTTTGCGCTGACTGCCGTGTTGCATTGACACCCGAGGAGCCGACGCACTGTCCGCGGTGCGCGGCCAGTACCCATGCGGTGGAAGCGGCGACTGGCCGGTGCGGGCACTGCCGAGATAGCAAGCTCCACTTTGAGGCCGCAATGGCCCTGGGACGCTACCAGGATGCACTACGCACTTCAGTGCTGCGGATGAAATGGCCGGACGCGGAACCGCTGGCGCGAGCGGTGGGCCGGCTACTGGTGGCGAAGCATGGGTCGAGAATGGAGCAATGGCGACCCGATGTGGTCGTCCCAATTCCCATGCACTGGACGCGGCGTTTGGCGCGGGGGACTAATAGCGCCGAAACCCTGGCGGCAGCAGTGGCTGGCGAGCTGCATCAACCTTGCAGCCCTCGGCTCTTGGCCCGAATACGCCGGACCCGCCCGCAAAGCGAACTTCCCCGGACGGAGCGGCTGAAGAACCTTCGGGATGCGATCCGCGTGTCGCCTGGGTGTCGGATTCAGTCGGCCCGGGTGCTTTTGGTCGACGATATTCTGACCAGTGGCGCAACGTGCGAGGCGGCCACCAAGGCTCTACTTGCGGCGGGGGCGTCGGCCGTGGCGGTGGCGATTGTTGCGAGGGCGTTCCCGGACTGAGGCTGCCAGTGATTCCCGCGGCAAAACGACGAGGCCCCATCGTCGCATTCCCGGTGCTTGGGAGGCGAATTGGGGTTATCTGGAACTTCCTGCTTCCGGCGGGTCGCTGGCGGTGGATTGTGCCGCTCCGTCGACGAACAGCTTCCCGCCGGCCCGGATGGTCCATTGCGGCGCGGTGTTGCCGAGGATGCGAGAGCCGTTGGTTCGCGCCGTGGAGGGTCCATCGACGAGCAACTGGGTGCGCCCGTTGTCTCCGAGCAGGCAGTCGTCGAGCACAACCTGGGTGGCGCCGCAGACCGCGACGCCGGATCGGCCATTTCCTCGCGAAGTGACTCCCGCCAACAGGCATGGCCCGTCGGCATCGCTGAGGTTCACTCCGTCGATTTGAAAGCCCTGGATGACGAGATTGGAGAGTACGACGTTATGCACTTTGTAGAGGGTCAGGCCCACGGAGTGCCAGGAAGCCTCAAGCTGGTAGGAGGACGGAAGGCGCTCTGGCTCGACCCGAAAGAACACGTGGCCTTCGTCGATCAGCCACTCCAGGGGCGCTAGTTCGCGACGCTCGATCTGTGCGGGGTCGAGCACACGGCGGAGCGGTTTTCCTTGCCAATAGACCTGCTGGTCGTGCGGCCGCTGGGTACGGAATCGAAAGATATCCCCCTGGAACGGCTCCCAAACTTCATCTGGGACAGGGGCCAGTCCACTGAGAATGGCGCCGTTGCCCTCGAAGACAAACGGGCGAGTCGGCGTGCCGCTGTGACGGCTGCCCACCAGGCTGACGCTTTCCTGATAGGGGGCCGCGGTCTTGGTCAGCACGATTCGATCGCCTGGCCCCGCCATTCGGAGGGCCTTGGCAATGGTCTTGGTTGGGCCGTCGTTGTCGGCGCGCACCGCGGCTTGACCGTTCCAAAGGTCGTCTCCGGCGACATTGTCGACGTGCAAGTCTTTGGCCTGTGCCGCAGAGCCGACCGCGACCACGAGCAGCAGGGCCAGGATTCGTGGGGTGGGGTGTTGCATGATCCGTGGTGGGAACTGCGTAAATCCAAGGCGAAGCATGGACGGTGGGCGGTGCGCAGGGGGCGGTTGGGCCGGGTCATTCGACCCGGGCCTTCCTCTTGCATCGATCGAATTGTCCGCCGGGTATACGATTGGCTGGTCTTGCGGCATAATCGGCCTGACAGCGCCGGCCGCGAGGATGTGCCTGGGTGAATCGCGCGTTCATTTTATTCGCATTAGGAGAGGCGGATCGACTGACGTGGAGTTTGCCGCTGGC
>JALHPA010000751.1 GCA_022842745.1 Pirellulales bacterium | reverse complement strand
AGTCTCAGAATGCTTGGCGCGATCTACGAGCCAATAATGGATCAACGTTTTGTACCCGTAGTATTTGCGCAATCCCGCCCCATTGAGATCTGAGTTGTTTTGGACGTGGCTGAAGAATTCCGTCCAACTTCCGCCGGGGTAGGGATAGGGGACGTTTGTGAGTCCCAAGGTATTGCGGAGCGTGGTGCTATTGGTGGAGTTGATAAAGACGCCGTTAAAGGTCATGTTGCCGTAGGTGGGCGAGCCGAGTTCGCCATAAATCTGCTGCAGGTTGCTGGTGACGAAGGGAATCCCCAGGGTGCTGCGAGCGGCGTAAGTGCTGTCGTCGTTCATGGACCCGGAGAAATCCAAGGTGAGCATGATGTCGCGGGGCTGGTATTGGGCGATCGCTTCGGCGGAAATGTCGAAGGTGTCGCGGCCAAAGACCCGGGCGAAAAACAATGGCTGCTGCTGCCGCTGCACCACTACGCGCAGAGCACTGGGCCGATTTTGGGTGGGGAAGAACGCGCCGGAGGACCAATTCCCGGCGGTAACGGAGATCTCGCTGTCCTTGGCCGCCCTCGCACCGACGAGGTTGGCCTTGACGTACTGTTTGACGACGGGATCGGCGGCCGCCGGTCCATTGACTAGCACTCCCGCGCCAGCGAGCGCACCGGCGTCGACGGCGCGGCGCAGTTCGGTTTGGGTGTTGGTGATATAACCAATATCCACGGCGAATGCGCACACGCCCAGCATGACCGCCATGAACAGGGCGGAGAGCACAGCGGTTGCGCCTTTGCGGTTCTCGGGGTCGCTTTGAATGGGGGAGGGGGACGCGGATTTCAAGTTGTCGATCGGAGCGCGCATGCGAATGCCTCCAACGATTTGGGAGCGCGGCGCAGGTCCGAGGGCCGGCGCCTTGAGTCGAGAGGATCTCGGGATAAGTGAACGAACATTGAAACACTAGCATATTTTTTTAGCGTTTAGGGGCGGGGCGGATTTTTAATATTTTGTCCACCCCAGTGGCGGGCTTGCTTCGTGGCAAGAAACTTGTGGCCAGGTACCTGATCATCGTTGGGGCAAGCGTGAGAGCGGCCGCGACCTCGGCGATTGCCGCTGGATTCGATCCGTGGGGGGCGGATTGTTTTGCCGACGCCGATTTGGTGGCGCTTTGTCCCGCGGAGCGGGTGCAACAGTATCCCGCTGGACTTGTAGAGATTGTAAGGCGCGCGCCGAGTGGACCGTGGATGTATACCGGGGCGCTGGAAAATCATCCAAACCTGGTGAAGACGATTTCTCGGCGGAGGATGTTGTATGGCAATTCGGCGGAAGTGCTTGCGCGAGCCAGGGATCCGTTTCAGTGGACGACCGCTCTGATGGAGGCGGGCTTACCGGCGCTCGCGGTGCAACGTACCGCGGCGGGATTGGATGCGTCGGAGAGGTGGTTGCGCAAGCCGTTTCGATCGGCCGGGGGACGGGGGATAGCGTTCTGGCGGCCCAACGGAGCAGGCAACCCAAGCTCGCAGCATTACTACCAGCGATATCGGGATGGGGAGCCGGTGTCGGCCGTGTTCGTTGGGAACGGATCCGATGCCGTGCTTTTGGGCGTAACCCGCCAAATTCTGGGATTGAATTGGAGAGATCGGGCCGACGCGATGGCGCCTTCGCCGGAGTGGACGTATGCCGGCTCGATCGGCCCGCTGCCGCTGACGGATGCGGCGTTCGCCCAGTGCCAGGTCGTCGGCCGGACGCTGGCCGCGGCTTGCGGATTGATGGGGTTGTTTGGCGTCGACGCGATTCTGGCCGAGGGGCAGGTCTGGCCGGTCGAAATCAATCCTCGCTACACGGCGTCGATCGAAGTATTGGAGCGGGCGTCGGCCTTGCGGACGGGGGACCGCCGCGCCACGCGGCTGCAAACGATCGCCTGGCACGTGGCCGCCTGCCGGGATGGAGTGTTGCCGTCGCCGGTCGGCCAATCGGGGGAATGGACTGCGGCCAAAGCGATCGTCTACGCTCCGCGGCGGCTCGTTTTTGGTTCGCGGATGGCGCGGAGTGTGGTGGAACAGAATCTTGGTTCGGCGCGACCTGTCGTGGCGGACATTCCCGCGGTGGGGGAACCGATCGAGCCGGGGGGGCCGGTCTGCACTCTGTTGGCGGAGGGGAAATCGGGACCTGAACTGTGGGCCAGTTTGCGAACGAGGGGAAAGGAGCTGTTGGCGCTTGCTGAATGAACGATGCGAGGAGGGCGGGCTGGCTAGATCCCGATGCGAGCAAGGGCATCCACGAAGTTGCCGATGGCGGTGGCGAGCTGCGGATGCGTCTCTTCGAGGGAGCGCGCGGTAGCAGTGAGCCGATTGGCCGGAGAGTCATCGGCGGCGGCGTCCTGGGCCGAGGGCGAGACGCCAAGCGAGGTTGAACCGGCCGCTGAAATGGAATCCGGCGGGGCGTCGAGCGCGGCGCGGATTTCCGCGAGGGCGGAGCGGAGATGGTCGCGGGTATCGGCATCAAGCTGGCCGGGGTCTTCCAGCTCTTCATGCACGGCGTGCAGCGCGGCAAACAGTTTTTCGCGATTGAGGGACATGTTCACGCTCCGAATTGCCCTGCTGGCCGCTGGCGAGCCAGGCG
>JALHPA010000750.1 GCA_022842745.1 Pirellulales bacterium | reverse complement strand
GCTCAGGCGGGCCAGATTCGGAATTCGCTTCAGATAAGCCAAGTCCTGGTTCGATCCGCGCCAAGTGTCGCCGAGCTCGATTTGAACTCCGGCCATAATCACCGTATCAGCCGTTGCCAGATTGCCCGCGGCCACGACGGCGCCCAGTTGGCGCATGCGGGCGAGGGCGCGTTCTTGGCGGCTCTCCCGGTAGGCTCTCAACACGGCATATGACCGCTCGCCGGCCGCCGTCGCGCGGTCCGCGGCAATCGATTCGAGCGCCGATTCCGCCGCTAGCTCGACCTCGGTGACGGAGGAATCGAGCAGGCGCGACAAAATCGCCGTGCTGCGGGTGGACACCTCGAGTTTGTCGGACTTGACCCCTTGGGCAAGCGCCGGGATGCTCTGCCCGCCGGCTTCCAAGAGTCGGCGCGCGGCGAGTTCGCGCACCGTGTACTCATCGGAGTCGAGATTGGCGATCCAATGCTGCACGGCGTGCTCGGCGGGTTCCGCCGGAGTGGGCGTCTCGGCTCGCACAAGGCGCGTGGCGGTGAGGGCGCCGACCATGGCGAGCAGGAAGAGCGAAATTCGGTACATGCGAAACCACCCGGTGGTGACGCCGGCCTGGGGCACTTAAACCGGCACGCCTGAATTATAGCACCTGTGGCGGGGCCTCCTGCAATCGCCCTGGCCGAAGCGCCACGAGGTTCTAGCGGCCTGCTAGGCGGCTGACCGCCGCCGCGTTGGATGGGCCAAGAGCGCTGCTTGCGTTGCGGCGAACACCGGTCCCCAGTCCCCGCGCGTATGCTGCCGGAACAGCCGGATCGAGGCAAACCAGGGGCTGTCGTTTCGTTCGGTGAACCACCGCCAGCTTCCGGCACGGGGGAGCAAAACCCAGGTTGGCGTGCCGAGCGCCGCCGCCAAGGCTGCCGTCGAGTTGTCGACCGTGATCACCAGATCCAACTCGCTCAGCAGTGCCGCCAGATTGTCGAGATCATTGCGGGCATCGAGATCCGCAAAGGAAACCACCCCTTGCGGCGTTGCGGCGCGAAATTCGTCGTCGGCCGCGCCGTTCGCACCGTATTGGACGTTGACCCAACTGCTTCCCGGCGCCGCAAGGAGTCCGGCCCATTCCGCCAGGTGCGGGCAGCGCCGCCTCTGGTCCACGGTTCCTATCCCTCCGAGCCAGGAGACGCCGATCTTCAGTCCCGGTTTCAGTCCCGCCAACCGCGCGCGCCAGCGCTGTGCGAGGGCAGGATCCGCATTCAGATAATGGCGCCGCCGGGGAAAATCGCCCCAATCGGATCGCAACACCCGCGGCAGACTTCCCAAGGGGGACTCGAAGTCGCATTCCGGCTGTGCGAATCGGGCGTGTTTGCCCCAGTCGGATCCGGCTTCTTCGGACGTGCTGGCCACTGCCTGAACGGTGGCGCGGGGAAATGCCCGGCCAAACAACCGGGCCAATCGTGGCTCGCACTCGATGCGCACGTGTTCCGCTCGCGACATCAAATCGCTTACGCAGGACGCAAATAGCAACTCGGTCCCTAGTCCCTGCTCGGCATACACCCGTATCGTCCGCCCGGCGAGGGAGTTGCCGTTCCAGCGTAGCGCGTGCCCCACCCGCCACAGATTGGGCTTGGCCAGCCCGCGCCATTCGTAGTCCGCCCAGCCCCCTGGCAAATCGCCGCTGGCCAGTCGCGCTAAGGCACGGTTGTAATGGGCGATGGGCGATGCCGGCTGCAATCGCAGGGCCGTGTCGAAGGCCGCGATCGCCTCTTCATTGTCTCCACGCTCCCGCAGGGTCTCCCCCAGGTTCAGCCAGGCCACCGGCAAAGCGGAATCGATCTCGACCGCCCGCCGTTGCCAGGCGAGCGCCTGTTCTTCGTCGCCGAGGGCAAACCAGCTTGCGCCGAGGTTGGTCGCCGCCGCGGCCAGCTTGGAATCCAGTGCCAGAGCCCGTTGTAGGTGTTCGACCGCCAATTGGGGTTGGCCCATTCGCAAGGCCGCCTCGCCCAGCCGGGCTTGCAATCCCGCGCTTCCCGCGGCGAGCGGTAGTGCTTGCTGATAATTAGCGAACGCGTGGGGGGCGTTCCCCTTTTGCAGGCAATCGTCCCCCTGCTGCACCCAGCGAAGAGTCAGCAGTCCGTCGTTCTCTCGGGTTTGAAATTGCGGCATGTCGGCGCTCCTTCGGCAACCATGCGGCGCGGTGCTCGGTTAATACACGCCAAATTCGCGGGGGGACGGCCGGAAATCGCAGACGGCGCTGACCACCATCACCCCCAGCGTCCCCGCCGACGCCAACCAAAACGGTCCAAGCAAACGGATGCCGGCCATCGTGGCCGCGCCGTTGAGGAGCAGGCAGGCCAGGAAAAGTGCATGGCACAGGGGCTGGAGTCGCGCTCCCTGGCAGACGCGGGTCAACCAACTGCTGGCGATGCCAGCGGCTTGAACGGCAATCAGAATCCCAGGCAACAAGAAATTGAAATCGGCGAGCATGCTTCAGAGTCCTTTCTGAAGTGGGAGCGGTGGGGCAGATCACGGAGGTGGGGCGTTTCCTCGCGCCCGCGGCAAGAGGGGCATCCTGCCGCGCTTGCCAAAAAAAAGAAAGAGCGATTCCTATGCCGTCG
>JALHPA010000749.1 GCA_022842745.1 Pirellulales bacterium | reverse complement strand
TGCTCTTCCGATCTTCCGCCGAAAACAGTTCGAATGCGGGTCGGGGTGGGGGAAGCGCGTCGTGCGGGCGTGTCGCCATCCATGCGGAGTGCGGTCTCATGCTGCGGCCTTGCCAGAACAGGAACGGTGGGCGGGCGGACGGGACGCAGGTCCATCCGCACGTTGTGCCGTCCCTGCACCCGGCGAGCCGGCAGCGCAGGCTTCTGGCGAAGTCCGCAAGTGCCGGGCTCGCCGTGGACGGACGGCGAAACGAGAAGACCCCAACACCCCCCATAGCGGGAGTATGCTTACGGGTCCTGCACGAATCAACCAATCCGCGGGCAGAGCCTAACCCGGATTGTCAAAGGCCGCTCGCCGCCAAAGCAGTGAGAAAACGGCCGTGCTACACGATCAATCACCAAAGTGAAGCGACCGAAAGCACGCGGCCTCGGACCCAGGATTGGGAACGAGAGGTCGGCCCCAGCGCTATGAAAGGCACGGGGGCGGACGTGGTCGGAGACTTCACTGCTTTTTCGCGTCTCCCGTCGCGGTTCGTAGGGCCGCAGCGTTCAACGCGGGAGGCAATATGGCGAGTGCTCCCAAGAATGTCAAGCGCGGGGGGGAATTTTTTTTCGGCGGAGTGGCACGCGGGATAGGTCAGAGACCGCTCGCATCCGCGAGCCAAGTAGGTCGGCGGCCTTTGGAACCCTCAACGAATCGGCGAAGTACATCACCTCTTGGCCCCGGTACCGACGATTGACGGTGTAGTGAATGTCGTACACGATCCTTCGCAACTTCGGGAACAGATGGTGCTCCAGCGCGGCCGGGTCGTAGGTCACGATCCAGGGTTTGGCGAGCTCGCCAATGCATCTAGCCAAGGCTTGATGGTCGGCGAGCGTGCATTGGTTCAGATAGAGGCGCCCCGCGCGTTCGATGTAGGGTGGATCAAAGAAAATGAACGTCGGACCCTTCAGGTTGGCGGCGACGTTCTGAGTAAATTCCAGGCCGTCGCGGTTGTAGAGCTTGATCCGACTTTGGTATCGCCCAAGCTTTTGGATCCGCCGGATCAACTCAGGTTTTCCGAAGCGCGCATCGAGCGACCATTTGCCGGTTTGACGTTTGCCACCGATCACCCCGCCCGCCAGAATTCCCGATCGGTTGGTTCGATTGAGGAACAGCGCAGCAAAGCCAAGATCTCTCTCGGCAGCTTGATCCGCATCGTCGAAGATCGCCCGCTGGCGACGCCATTCCGCCATCGACACGCGGACGTTTTCAATCCGACCGCAGAGCCAATCCGACTGTTCTAACGCGGTTTTCCAGAAGGCGAAGACGGGACGGCTCAGATCGTTGAGGTGGATGTAGCTGGCATACTCCTCAAACAGTAGGCCTATCGCGATCGCCGCCCCGCCCGCGAACGGCTCGACGTAATGCACGTCATGTAGGCCATTGAGGTCGAGCAAACGCTTAACGACTTCGTTCAGCCGTCGTTTGCCGCCGGGATAACGCAAGGGAGTGTGGGGAACCATTCAAGCGTTGTACCCGGTGGCGCGTTCGGTGGCCATAGGCGCTAGGACCAGATGGCCTGAAGAAAAGGTTGGAAATTGTCCCACAGCGCCCTCAGGTCGTGCGCACTTGGAAATTGGTGGCTGTTGTGCACGTAATCGTGGAGCTGGTCGACGTTCGGCGAAAGGATCGCCCCTTTTTGACATGCCTGGCGCACGCCGGACGTCTGTGGCTTTTGAAGTTGCTTTCGACGAACAAGATCGTCGGCCACCTTGAGTAACTTTTGCCGAAGTTTGGGTCGGTCCTGGCCGCCGAACGGCAGGCCCTGTTTCTCGATGTAGACGTCCACGCTCAGCTCAATGAACACTCGCGCCAGGACGCTCACGGCGTTGCTGTGTTCCTCCAGTCGCAAGGTTCGTAATTCTCTGGAAATATCGGCAATCCGCGTCTGCTGAATGTGCAAAACGCAATTTTTTGGGATGAGGCAGGTCCGGGGCGTTGAGGGACTGGCCGGTTTCCGGTTTTGTTTCTTGGGCTGCGGGTTGGGAGAATGGTCTAAGGTTTTGGGCTTGGATAGGGTCTGCTTCACTACGATCTTGCTCGGCAGTTGTTTCGCATACTTCAAACGATCATCTTTAGTATAGATGTGCTGAGTTTTCACTTTGCCGGTCATCAACTGGTCGACGACGTAGTGAACGGCTTTGGCGACCTTTGTTTGGGGTCCAATCAATTTCAATTCACCGTCTTCGAGCGCCAGGCCCAGTTTCGCGCGAATCTCCGGCGTGTTTAACAATCGTTTGAGGCTTGTGGCTGGGACCTTCGACCGGTCCGAAATCTTCAACAGCCCTTGCGTTTCTATCAGGTCGAGCGCTTGGGAGGCGAGATCCTTAGGTCTTCCCCCTCGATCCCGGAACCGAGTTTGCTCGTCGGTGCCCCATCGGACGACTCCGGCCCCGTCGTTTTCGCCGGTGTGCTTGAGCTCAATCCAATGATTTGCATGTTCTCTGCTTGTGAATGAGGCGCACTGAACGTCCGTTATGGGCTCCTGGTGGTACTTCCCCGAGAAACGCAGCAGCGAGTTGTACGAAGGTTTGTCGATCAGCCCTTGCGCAAGGATTGGGTTTT
>JALHPA010000748.1 GCA_022842745.1 Pirellulales bacterium | reverse complement strand
CCGTCGCTTAAGCCCCCCAATCCGTGCAAGTTCCCGGCTCTGCCAAGCAGCCACACCGGACTAAAGTCGCCCGGCCCTTCGCCCCGATGCACTGGGAAGCGAATTCCGCATCCGCGATAGTCAAACAGGGACGGTTGGATGGTGCAGGGAGCATTAGCGGCGGATGCTTTTGGCTTCATGACGGTGGTGGACGACGAACAGCATGGACTGTTTGGCGGCTACCTGATTCTCAACGCGCGGGCACGTCCCGTGGAGTTTCACTGCACGGCGCCAATTCGGCCGAATCGTGCCCAGAAGATTCTGTACGGGCCGACCCTTGAGCCCTACCTGTACGGCGAACAGATTGGCCAATCGCTGTTTGCAAGCAGCTCCAGCGCGCCGCGGTTGGTGTTTACCGATCAAGTGGCGATGCTAGCACTTCAGCCTCTGGCGTCGGTTCCTGTGCTGTTGCTGATGGGCGTCGACTCGTCGGCGCCGACCGGCTCGCTGCGATTGCAAGCAGGGACCGCAAGTTTCGCGATGTTAGCCGAGGCAGATCACCTCGCCGATTCCGCTCAACGCGACCTGGAGAGCTTTGGCGCCGGTTTCGACTTCGCCGAGCCGTTCGGACGCATCCGCGGCGCCATTGACGAGGCCCAGCGTAGTCGCCGCAGCGCCTCGGCGGCCGCTTGAACCCACTATACAGCGTGTCGATCGGAGGATCATCGATGTCCTGCTCATCGACGAGCGTGCAGATCTTGAGTTGGGGCTGCCGGTCTGAGACTTCGGTCCGGACGGATGTTGCTGGATCGTCAGCGTTTCAAATCGACGGATTTGGCAACGCGAGTGGGATTCCCGCGGTTGTGGACTATTCCTGGGACAACCAGGATACCCGACCAAAGGCTCTGACCGTGCAACTGCGACAGGCACGGCCAAAAACCACCAGTTACACGTTTCCCGAGGCGCCGGCCTCCGCGGACGCCACACGGCCCAACGCCGCGCCTTCGACGCCACATTCCCCCTTAAGGCAAGCCCACCTGCTCGACAACGCCGCGACGAACCCGCTTGAGGCGAGATACACGCGGGTGCGACCCCCCAGCGATGCCATAAAACTCGCGGATCGGCTTTATTACCTGCTCCAACCCTCGCTTGAGGTCTTGATTAACGAGGGCGCGCTCGATTTTCCGTTCCACCCATTCAGCTATCAACTGGACGGAGTGGCGTTTCTCTACCCACGGATTTCCGCGATCCTGGCGGATGAAATGGGA
Organism: Pirellulales bacterium; assembly: GCA_022842745.1. Classification (GTDB taxonomy): domain Bacteria; phylum Planctomycetota; class Planctomycetia; order Pirellulales; family JALHPA01; genus JALHPA01. The sequence goes on along the minus strand of JALHPA010000748.1, from coordinate 1,368 downwards.
TTGGGAAAAACCATGCAGGCCATCACTGCTGCGCGGATGTTGTTCCATGCTGGCGAAATCCGCAGCTTGCTCTTGGTGTGCCCCAAACCATTGGTCACGAATTGGAAGCGGGAGTTCGCGTTATGGGCGCCCGAGTTGCCGCTCGCCGTGATTGAAGGCGATCGAGCGCGGCGGGAGTGGCAATGGCGAAACGCCGACGTGCCGGTCAAGCTCGCCAACTACGAGCTGTTGGTGCGCGACCGGGACCTGTTCTCGGAAATCGGAGCGATCGAGGACCATGCGGCCGCACGTTCCCGAGGCGCTTGGAATGCAACGACGGCCCCCGCGTCAACTTGCTCCCCTGGGTCCGGCGGAAGCGGGTTACGGTTCGATTTGGTGGTTCTGGATGAGTCGCAACGGATCAAGAACAGGCACGGTACCACGAGCGAGGTCGTCTGTTCCATCGATCGTGATCGTAGTTGGGCCCTCACGGGAACGCCGGTCGAAAACAGCCCTGAGGATTTGGTGGGAATCTTTGAATTTGTGGCGCCTGGGCATCTGCACAGCGAAATGAAGCCGCGAGCAATGGGCCGATCCGCGGCCGATTACATTCTCCGCCGGACGAAGGATAAGGTTCTGTCCGAATTGCCGCCGAAGCTCTTCCGTGACGCGGAGGTGGAACTATCCGTTCAGCAACGCGCGACCTACCAGTTAGCGGAAGACGAGGGTGTGTTGCGACTGACGGAGATGGGTCAGTCGGCCACGATCCAGCACGTGTTTGAATTGGTGCTGCGACTGAAGCAAATTTGTAATTTTGACCCCGCCACTGGCGATAGCAGCAAGCTGGAACGTCTGGCGGCCGACCTGGAGGAAGTGGCAGCCAGCGGACAGAAGGCCATCATTTTCAGCCAGTGGGTGGACACGATCGAACAACTGGCCGCAAGATTGGGACCCTTCGGCGTGCTGCAGTATCATGGAAGAGTCGCCCATAAAACGCGCGAAGGCGTCATCGAGCGATTCCGCAGGGAGCGCAAACGGCATGTGCTGTTGATGAGTTACGGGGCCGGCAGTGTGGGATTGAACTTGCAGTTTTGCAACTACGTGTTTCTCTTCGACCGTTGGTGGAATCCGGCGGTGGAAGACCAGGCGATCAATCGCGCGCATCGGATCGGCGTTAATGGGCCGGTCACCGTCACGCGGTTCTTGGCCCTGGACACGATTGAAGAGCGAATCAATCAAATACTCGAGGAAAAGCGCGAGCTCTTCGACGCCATTTTCTCCGATGCCGAGGCGCACCGCAGAAGCGGCTTGACCCAGCAAGAGATCTTTGGGCTATTCCGGCTTCGCTGCCCCCAAGGAGAAATTCAGGCAGCCGCCTAAGACATTCGC
>JALHPA010000747.1 GCA_022842745.1 Pirellulales bacterium | reverse complement strand
CCGAGAAAGTGACGGCGGCGATGGTCAGCTTCATGCTCAACCACGGCCGGGGGCAGGTTTGCGTGCCGGTGCTGCCGGACGTGTGCGAGCGGCTGAAACTGCACCCGATGGTGGAAGCCAATACGGCGCCTTTGGGAACGAGCTTTACCGTTCCGGTCGATCACCGATCCGCCAAGACCGGCATTACAGCCCAGGAGCGGGCCAAGACGATTCAGGCGATCGTCGATCCAGCGAGCAAGCCCACGGACTTTGTCCGTCCGGGGCACATGTTTCCGCTGCAGGCCAAGGAGGGGGGGGTATTGCGGCGGGCCGGCCATACCGAGGCGGCGGTGGATCTGGCCCGGCTGGCGGGACTGTCGCCAGCCGGAGTGTTGTGCGAAATATTGGACGACGACGGAAATCGGGCCAGCCGGGACGAGCTGTTTGAATTGGCCAAGCGGCATGGACTGGAAATCATTTCGATCGAGGAACTGATCCGCTACCGCCGGCTGCGGGAAAAGCTGGTGTATCGGATCGCCGAGGCCAAACTGCCCACCCGGCACGGCAACTGGAAAATCATCGCTTATGGGGTGAAATACGAAAGCCAGGAGCCGCTGGTGCTGGTAATGGGAGAGCCGGAGCGCGCGGCGGCTCCGCTGGTCCGGCTGCATTCCTCGTGTTTCACCGGCGACTTGCTGGACTCGCTGCGGTGCGATTGCGGCGACCAGTTGCACTTGGCCATGGAGATGATCGCGGCGGAAGGGGCGGGCGTGCTCGTTTACCTGCCGCAGGAGGGGCGCGGCATCGGGCTATTGGAAAAGATCAAGGCGTATGCATTGCAGGATCAGGGCCTGGACACCGTGGAGGCGAACCTGGCCTTGGGATTCAAGGCCGACTCGCGGGACTACGGCGTGGGGATGCAGCTTCTAAAGGATTTGGGACTGGGCCAGATCCGGCTGTTGACCAACAATCCCAAGAAAACGGACGCCTTTATCTACGGCGGATTCGACCTGGAGGTGGTGGACCAGGTGCCGATCCTGCCGCCGATTCACGAACACAATGCCCGCTACATTGCCACCAAACGAGACAAAATGGGGCATCATCTCCCGGGCCAGGGTTGATCGCGGCGGCAAAACGCCATTATTTGGCCAGCGAATTCTTATAGATCTTGCCGTCCTTCATGATGACGAGAAAATTTCTCGCGGGATCCTGAACCAGCTTGAGATCGGCCAGCGGGTCGCCGTCGACCAGCAGCAGATCGGCGAGTGCCCCTTCCTCGACGACACCCAATTTGCCTGGGTAAGGAGTGCGAGGCCCGGAAAGGGAAAGCAATGCGGCGTTGTCGGCAGTCGCCATCTTGAGCGCCTCGGCCGGAGTGTACCAGCGGGCCAGATTGGAGAGATCGCGGCCCTGCATCGCGGCGGCTGCCGAACTGAACAGCGCGTCGGTGCCCCAGGCGATCTTCACTCGGTGTTTCTTGGCCAGTTTGTAGGCCATATCGGTCCCGGCGAACATTGTAAGTTGCTTGATTCGATTCTGCGATCCCTCCGGAAACGGTGAGGGCCGATCGTCGACAAACGGCTGCAGACTCCACCAGATGTTCCTTTCGGCCATCAATCGGACCGTCGGTTCATCGAGCAGTTGGCCGTGTTCGATGCACTTCACCCCCGCTTCGGTCGCCTGGCGAACCGAACGGGGAGTGTAGGCGTGAACCGTGACGTAGGTCCCCCAGTTTTCGGCGGCCTCGACCGCCGCTTTCAGTTCGCTCGTCGTGTATTGGGTGACGTCGAGGGGATCGAAGCCTGAGGAGACGCCCCCCCCGGCCATGAGCTTGATCTGCGACGCGCCGAGGGCCAATTGTTCGCGGACCCGCTTGCGCACCAGGTCGGGGCTATCAGCGATCGCCGCGGCGCCGATCCGCTCGGCATAGGTGAAGTCGCCCGGGCGGGCCGGGAGATCGGTGGGAAAGCGAAAATCGCCGTGCCCGCCGGTTTGGGAGACGAAAGCGCCGCTGGGCCAGATGCGCGGGCCTGGGACAAGTCCGCGATCGATTCCGCGCTTGAGTCCCGCAACTGGCCCGCCCATGTCGCGAATGCTGGTGAAACCGCGGAGCAGCATCTCGTGGGCGGCTTTGACCGCGGCCACGTTCATAAAGCCAACGTCGCTCGTAAGCAGATCGGCCTGCGACAGCGTGGCAAACATGATGTGGGTATGGGCGTCGATCAAGCCGGGCATCAGGGTGCGTCCGCGGGCATCGATGACCACCGCCCCCTTGGCCTGTTCCGCCGGAATGGCCTCGGCGGAGATGCGTTCGATCTTGTTGCCGCGCACGAGGACGTTGCGCTTGGGGGTCAATTCGCCTTTGTTTACGTCTAGCACCCGCACGTCTTGAAACAAGGTAACGGCGGGCTGCGGCGCTTCTTGGGCGAACGCAACGGCGAACAGATTCAACGCACTCATCCACGCAGCCAGGACGATTCGGATCATGCTTGCAGTAAAATCTCGGGAACTGTTGAAAGTGAACAGGCTGAGGTCCAAGGTGAGACGATTCGAGTGGACAGCGGGAGCGACAACCTGTGGCAAGTGCGCCTGGGGCAATTCCGCCGAAAGGCGAACGGGTGACATTGTGGGTTGGTCGAC
>JALHPA010000746.1 GCA_022842745.1 Pirellulales bacterium | reverse complement strand
AAAGCGGAAGCGCATCGTGTTGCAAGGGGACGTGCCCAGCCCGCTTAATCCCCCCCCCGGTTGCCGATTTCATCCGCGCTGCCCGTTGGCTATGGATATCTGTAGGACCGATGTTCCCCGAACCATCGATCTAGGCGGGCATCAGGTCCGCTGCCATGCTGTCGAACAAGAACTTTCTGCCAACCCGCTTGGCGCTCCGGACGATCAGAGCGAGCAGCGCGTCAGCCAGGTCCTTCGTACTCGCATCGGCGAAGTGCTATTGTCTTCGCCGCTCGTCCCGTCGGCGGAATCCACGCCGGTTGATCGCAAAGGCAACTGATACGAGCTTGCGCGTCGTTATTTCTTCTTGCCCAGAATCCGCTCGGTCACGCGCGGCATGAGACGAGCGAGATTGGGAGTGGATTTCAAATCGTGTTTCTTGGCGAGCGCCATGAATTTGGCGCTATCTTTCTCCAACAACGGATGCAAGTTTTGCCAAACGATCTGCGGAATCAGCGCGTCGTCGCCGCACGAGACGAGCACATCGACGAGCATCGCCAAGGGATCCGCCCCTTCGAGTTTGCGCGCGGCGATCGCTACCTGGAGTTGGACGTCCGGCGCGGGCGAGCGAGCCAGAGCGACGATTGTCGAGAGGTTTTCGGCCGAGACTTTTCCCATGTTGCCGGCCGCCCGCACTCCCCAGGCTTGAAACGCGGGTTCAGGGTGCGCAAGCAATTTGGCGAGAAACGTCGATTCCAGCGGTCCTGAGCCGATCAGCGCCCACAAGGCGTGCATCCGCTGTTTGCGCGGACGGTTGTCGTCCAGGACCAAACCCTGCAATTGGCGGGCGGCGTCTGGATGGTTTCGTTCCGCGAGCAACCGCTGGGCGAGATCGCGAAAGAAGACATTGGGGCTGCCGAGCCGTTCGATCAGTTGTTCATCACTCTCCTTGGTAAGGTCAAACGGCTGAGCTCGGGGCGTGTCTTTGTAGCGCACGCGATAGAGGCGGCCTTTGAGCCGGTCGATGCCCGCCGGATCGCGGTTGGCGTCCTGGTAGCAGTGGTAGCGGTCGTACCAGTCGAGAATATACAAGCACCCGTCCGGGCCGGTCTTCTGGACCACCGGCATGAACCAGGCGTCGTTGGCCGAGAGAAAATCGGGGTCGCCGGTTCCAAAATAGGTCGCGCCGCGGCGTTCCAACTTGTCGCAGTTGATGCAGTTGCCGTGGATGTTGCCCATGTAGAGCTTCTCGCGGTATTGCTCGGGATAGGCGTCGCTATCGAAGTAGTGGATGCCGCAGTAGGCGGCTTTTTGGTGGCGGTGCTTGACGATCGATCCAAGCGACCAGGTGTAGGCCGGATACGGACCGCCCTGGCGTTGGTAATAGCCCGATTCCGCCAGGTGCCACAAATGATCGATGACGCAGGCGCTGATGAAGGCGCTGCCGTCCTTGTCCCAGGCGACTCCCCAGGGATTGCTGGTCCCTTCGCAGAAGAGTTGGAATTCGCGGGTGCGGGGATGGATGCGGAAGAGGGCGCAGGTGAAGTCGAACTCCTTGTCTCCTTGCTTGACGCGGCTGGAGTTGAAGACGCCGTTGAGGCCATAGAGCCAGCCGTCGGGGCCCCAGGTCAGCGAGTTGGGCAATTCGTGGGTATCGTCGCGGCCGAAGCCGGTGACGACGACCTCCTTTGAGTCAGCTTTCAGGTCGCCGTCGGTGTCTTTGTAAAACAGGATGTCGGGGGAGTTGGCCACCCAGACGCCGCCGTGCCCGACGGCGATTCCGGAGGGGATATTGAGGCCGTCGGCGAATATGGTGGCTTTGTCGAGACGGCCGTCGCCGTCGGTGTCTTCGAGGACTTTGACGCGGTCTTTTCCGGGGCCGGGTTCGCGGCGGGGGTATTCGAGGCTTTCGGTGATCCAGAAGCGGCCGCGTTCGTCGATGGTCATGGCGACGGGGTTGACGATGAGCGGTTCGGCGGCCACGATCTCGACCGAAAAGCCCTCGGGGACGGTCATTTTTTGGATCGCTTCTTCGGGCGAAAGGGCCGGTCCGGGGGGTTTGTCCTGGCCGTGGGGGGGCATATCGTCGGCGACGGCATGCCCGCCCCAAGTAAGGCAGGCGACGAGGGCAGAGAGTGCGGCAACCGGACCCAGGCGACGGAAAAAGCTCATAGGAGTTTGATCCAGAGGTTTTTTGGATTTGGGCGAATGAGGTTGTATTATCGTGCGGGGGGGAGGCGGTCGCAACTGTGGGGGTAGGGCGGGCAGGTGTACAGGAGTTGGAAACTTCGCGCTGGGGACGATGGACTTACGGCGAGGGCTGGGGGTGGGGGACGATGGTGCGCGCGGCAAAACTGCGGAGAATTGGTTGTGCGAGTTTTTTTTCGCGGTGGAATCGTAGTTTGGCGCAAGGGGTTTCGGCGTAAGGGAGTTGCGGAAGGGTCGGGGTTTGTTGAGGTACAGAATGTGCGCTTTTTGGGAGGCAACAACGCGCGATGACCTGTGTGCGCGGTGGGTTGGTGTTGCGGGGCGGATTTGTCGTAAGTGGAGTTGAAACGGAGCGGCGCGGAGGCGCTGAGAGGTGCGGGAGAGGGTGGAGAGGATTGGTTTTGGGTGGGCATGGTGGGGGCGCAGGGGGAGCGGG
>JALHPA010000745.1 GCA_022842745.1 Pirellulales bacterium | reverse complement strand
CCAGAAATTGGTATGCAGTTCGCACGTCGGCCGGCCCGCGATGGGGCGGGCGGCACGGCGGTTGCCGCGATGATACGCGATTTACCGATGGCCTGTCACTCCGTTCAGTTGCTTGGGCGACTGGCGTTGGCGGAATACCTGGTCCGGGTTGCCAGGGAATTCGTTTTTGACGCGCCAAAAGATTGACTCGGCGGATTCTTTTGGTAGTTTGACGGGGTTCGAGCCATGCTCTTGTGACCTCCGGGTCGATTTGTTTGTCCTTCAGCTACATTTGAGGAGTTGCACCATGAAACGGTTTATTTGGCTCGCAGCGGCGGTCGTGGCGCTCTCGGCCGCGCAAGCACAGGCTACGTTGTGGACGTTCGAAGTGGCCCTGAATGGCGCTTCGGAGCGGCCTACGCCAGTCGTTACCAATGGTTTTGGTTCGGCCGTCGTTAATTTTGACGATGTGACTGGGGCCATCGGCATCGCTGGAACGTTCAACAATCTCACAGTGTCAGCAATCGCCGGGCACCTACACGCCTTCCAGTCGAATCCATTCGATCCGGCCAATCCCGCAGCCCCAGGACAAACCGCCAACGTGATGTTGGGGATGACCGTTAGCGCAGCGACCTCCGGCAGTTTCAGCGCCACCGGGGACCTCAATACCCTGGTCGCGCCGGGCGAGCCGGGTCTGACATTTGAACAAAAGAAGGCGAAACTCTTGGGGGGCCTGAGCTATCTCAACATTCACACCGAAGCCTTTCCCGGCGGCGAGATTCGCGGCCAGTTGCTCAATCCCGTCCCCGAGCCGGCCAGTGTGACCTTGGCGTTGATCGGAGTTGCAGGCGCCGCGGCGATGGTCTGGCGTCGTAAGCGGCGGCACGCTTAGCGAAAGCGTGTGGTTGGTGAAGGCTCTTGCGGCGCCTGACCGCGACCTCGGGCCCTATCCTGGTATTTATGCTTAAAGGCCGGGAGTTCGTTTGAACTCCCGGCCTTTTTCGTAAGGCGGAAACACCGCCCGATATTGTGGCCGCCAGGCGGCCCGTGGTTCTTGCTCGACCCCTCGGCTATTGGCCGGTTGTCGAGACGTTGGTCACGGTCGGGCCGGCGGTTGGCGCTTCCGGGGAGGCCGGGACCAGCAACACTTCGATTGTCGCGGCCAGGCTCCCATCGGCCTTGCCGACCTGGATTTTGGCGGGCATGGGCTTGGCCAAACCAAAGCTGGGGAGCGTCACCATCGCGGCGGCGTCGTTCCAATCTTCAACCTTGATCGGCAGGGCGATATTTCCCAGGTCCAACAGGGCCTGACCGGGATACTCGCCCAATTGGGCCAGGTTCAAGCTATAGGTTCCGCCAACCGCCACTTCCGGCAAGCTGGACGGGGGCAGATTGACGCAATCGATAACCACCGGGGGATGCACGGTGACGGGGCGACTGACGAAAATCGTATCCGCACACCACGGACCGGGCAGGTAGCCGAAGTTGGGGAGGCAGATTGGCCTGCAGGTCCAGGGGTACTTGGGGTGTGGCGAATGGTGGCCCAACCCGCCGCCGTGGCCGTGGTCGTCGTGGTGATTTCCATTTCCCTTGCCTGGGTCGATCGGCTTGTGGGGCAGGGGGAACTTGTTATGCCAATCGGGATGGAAGGGAAGCGTCTTTTTCGATCCGCCGACAACGGGCAAATCGACGGGGAATTTGGAGTTTTTGCCGTTGCCGTGGCCCAAATCGACCGGTCCCTTGGGAAACCGTTGCTGGTGCTGGTCGAAGCGGCCCTTGTTCATGTCGGGAAAGGTCGTGTATGGCGAATGCTTGCCGATCGAGTCCGACACCTTGCTGCCGCCACGGTTCATCCCCGATGAGGGGAACTGCCGGGACACAGACGAGCCGCCTTGGTTCTTGAACGAGCTGCCGCCACGGAACGAATCCATCGAGCGAGCCGGGTTGCTGGAATGGTTGGAACTGGAACCGCCAAAACCGCTCATCCGGCTGGACGAGTGGCTGGACGAGCCTCCGGGAGCGGCATGGACCGCGGCGGCGGAAACAAACAAAGCCGCCAGACTCGCCGACAGCCGCAGATTTCGCCAAAAGCTCTTCATGACAGTACTCCCCTTAAACTCGAATTGGCCGCAAGATGGTTGGGAAGAAAGACGTTTTCGTCCCGCTACCAAGCCAAGCGTGAGATGGCGGCAAGTGTTACGGCACTGCTGGCCAACCGCCCGAGGAAAATCCACCGTCGGCAGATACCGGCCCTACGCTGCCCGCTCCCGCCGCAGGGGCAACGCTGACCGTCCGGCGGTCGTGGACGTGCGGTCCGGCGCTACTATGGGGAGCTTTCCGCGAGGGGACGGTTTATGAGGATTGGGCGGGTCGGCGTCCGTCGGCGATGGCGAGCGCCAGGAGAGAGAATAGGGCGAGGGAGGTTCCGACGACCCAGGGATGGAGCGAGTTGTCGGTCGCGGGTTCGGTGGGAGTCGAAAAGGCCAGCTTCGACCCACTTTCGGAGGCTTTTTCCCAGCCGTCCGCCGTACGTCGCCAGACGGTCCTTGCGGAGGGCGCAGCAGGTTGGGGGGGCGTCTCAAAGTGTGCCGCGCCCCAAATGGAGGCGGCCACAATTACCATCGCTACCAATAATCTTGTCACCGAAGGCT
>JALHPA010000744.1 GCA_022842745.1 Pirellulales bacterium | reverse complement strand
TATCGGGAGATTTACCATCCCGAGCTGGGCCTCGCCATTCCGGCCAGTCGCTGGGCGCGGCTAAGACCGCCGAGTGCATGGCGCCTAGGCCAATCGCGAGAACCGTCAGTAATCGAAATGCGCGCGACATGGAAAGCTCCGAAATTCTTATAGGGAAGCGGTATAGCTGGCTGAACTGGCCTCGGTCCGTGGACCGTCCGTGGGCGTCGCCGATGCCCGCCGCGGGCGGGACCGAAGCGTCGACTTGGGGGAGTGTGAAGCGGCGAGCCAAAGGGCGGAAGGGGGGCGGCGGGCACGTTTGCCAAGTCTATCTCACCCCTTTAGACCGGGCAAGCTTGAGACTTTGACCTTCGCCCCCCAAACACCTCTAGAGGTGGTGGAGAATAGCTGACGGGAGCGCGGATCGCAGCGAAGAACGCTACAATCGGCGGAAGTTGAGCGATTTCCCGCCGCTCGGCCGAGGCGGAGCGAGGGCGAATTCAGTCGATCGCAACCAAAGGAGTCACAACATGCAATCGAGATCGTGGTTTGGGCTAATCGCGGTGGCCGCGGCTTGCGGACTCGGCGCTCCGATTCGCGCGGAACGGCCGCCGGAACAACAATCAGCGGCGGATATTGTCGTGACAGGCACGGTCGAGGGCCTGTACCAGCGGAGCAAAGGGGACTACGTGAATTATGTCGTCGAGCTGCGGGTCGAAAGCGTCGACAAGGGAAAAGATCTGGCGAAGGGCGCCACCGTGTACGTCTATTGCTTCAACCGCAAACCCAATGCTCCGCAGATACCATCCGCCAGTGGACATGCCATTCCACAGGAAGGGGAGCGAATCAAAGCTTTCTTCAAGGACGGCCAAGGCAAACACGAAGCGATCTATCCTTATTGGTTCGAGGAGTTGAAGAAGCCTGCGACGAAATAGCTCACCGCCTACCTGTGCCGCGTCAGACGGAACTCATAGCGACTCAAACGCCGCGCTCGGTCAATAAAAAACTTGATCGATCAACGACCGGCCACTAAGATACGGCAAATATCCTCTGCCTTTGGATCCCGGAGGAGTGCGTCATGTTCCAATCGGTTTGTGGTCGATCGGCTATCTTGGGCGCGGGCGCCAGGAATTCACTGGCGGAGGCAATTTCTGGGGGTCGGCGGAAGCGTGGCTTTACGCTCGTCGAACTGCTGGTGGTGATTGCCATCATCGGGCTATTGATCGCCCTCTTGCTGCCGGCGGTTCAGTCCGCTCGCGAGGCTTCTCGACGAGCACACTGCGCCAACAATCTGCGCCAATTGGCGCTGGCCTGCCTCAGTTACAACAGCGCCAAGAAAACGCTCCCCCCTGGGAGCAGCGGCAAAGTCAACAAGGACGGCACCTTTCCCACTGGCTGGCGCGATCCCAACAGTTCCGGCGTCCCCTGGGGCCACTTTGGTTGGCCCGCGCACATCCTGCCGTTCATGGAGGAAAAGTCGCTATGGGCCTCGATCGATTTTTCCGTACCTGCATATGCCTCCAGCGTGCCGGAGAACTCGAGTTGGGGCAATCCGGAGCGAGGTCCGGCCGGAAATCCAAAGAATAAGGAAGCGGCCGACAATATGCCGGCGCTCTTTGCATGCCCATCGGTCAAGCGCGTCAAGCCGCAGACCCAGTTCAAGGATTACGGCATGAATTCGGGCACCGGGGCCTGCTGTCCCGAACGGACGCAGGCCGGCATGGATGGAGTGGGATACATGAACAGCAACATCCGGCTGAAGCAGATCACCGACGGGACCAGCAAGACTTTTCTGCTGTTGGAGTTCGCCCACAGGGCCAATCGGAGTTGGACCGACGCCAATCGGGGTTCCAATCAGTTCTTCTGGGTGCACCACATTTCGCAGGGCTATGTCACTTGCGCCGAGCACGACGGCTCGCCGACGCCGCCCAATAGCACCGCCTACAACAACCGAGGGGCGCACAGCGACCATGTGGGGGGTGGAGTCCAGGCGGTGATGGTCGATGGACATGTCGGTTGGATTAGCGACCTGATCGATTTCAGGACGTACCGCTCCATGTTCACTCGCAGCGGGAAGGAAGTGCTCAAGCCCGCCATGTAACAGTTGGGCCGATTACTTCCGCCAATCGAAACAACATCCCAGCGACCGAGACGGCGGCCGCCGCTTCGGCGTTTAGAGCCACAGGAAAGCATCATGCACATGTTCCGCGCCCTGACCGACCGATCCAGTCGATGGCAAACGGGGGCGGGCATCGCGGGTCTGTTGCTAACCGCTTTCTTGTTCGGCGGTTGCTCGGAGAAAGGCCCAAAAATCGTCAGCGTGACCGGTACCGTCACGCGCGGCGGTAAGCCGGTGCCGAATTTGTTCTTGAATTTCTATCCGGAGCAAGGTCGCCCAAGCTGGGCGCAAACGGACGACCAGGGCCATTTTGTCGTTCATTGCACGCGCGAGCGAGACGGCGCCTTTGTGGGAAAGCACCAGGTTTTTGTCCAAATGCGGCCGCAGAGTCCGGCCGAAGAGGCCAAGCTGGCCAAGAAACAACTGAAGCTGCATCCGGATTTGCAGGCGATTCTGCAGAAGTACGGGAACTCCAAGGATCCAAAGCTCGTATACGACGTGACGAAGGAGGGGCAAGATCGGAAGAGCACACG
>JALHPA010000743.1 GCA_022842745.1 Pirellulales bacterium | reverse complement strand
GGTGAGGATTGTAAGTTAGCCCTCCATTCGTTGCCTCAGCCATTGTCTGGATCGAATCGACCATTTGATCCAGCCGAGATTATTGTCATGGGCGCAGTCGCGTTCCACAAAAAAAAAAAGAACATTACGAAAACGTAATCTTTCTATTCGCATAAGTTGTTCATAGCCCGCGCCGCCGCAGGAACGGCTCCCTGTCCTGCCTCAGTTGAAACGGGAGTTTTCCTTCGTGGGCGTTAGCATCACGTCTGACGAAGGGAAATTCGATGAAATCAGCAGAACACGGCTCTCAGGAACGCGACTCTCCACAGGCTTATCGGAACGGCTCGGCTTGACAGGGGCGATGTTGGCCGATTGCGGCTACGACGGGCTGGGCCGGCGGATCACGAAGCTGATCGGGAGCGACAACCCGGCACTTTTCCTTTAGCGACCGCTCGAAGCGCTCGAGGCGCTGCTGAACGCCTCGCTCCCATCTGCTCACATTCGTAAATCCCCGCCGCCGCCCTCAATCCGCGATCCGCACCTTGATCTCGTCGCTGTTCCCCTTCAATTCCGGCGCATACATGGCGTACGCCCGCGCCGGAAGCGCGCTAAACCGCCCAGGGATCTCGCTCCGCAGCCGATACGCCAGGCTATGTTTCCCCCGCGCCAACGCCCGCACGAAGAAGCTCGTCCGATTGTCGCGCAGCTCCATGTACGCCCCCATCGCGTTCCCGCCGTAGCCGCTTTGTAGCGCTGCCGCTTCGCAACCGGCCGCCTTGAAATCCTCGAAAATCAAATACTCATAGTCGTTCTTGCTCTCGATCTCCAACTCCACCTCGATCAAATCGCCGCTCTTCAGCTCGGCGTCGTTCGCCAGCTCCTCGCGGGCATACTTCTCCACCTTCTGGTCGACCGCCTGCCCGCGCGATCCAGCCACTTTGATCGACTTATCGACCGGCACAAGTTTGTACAGCTTGCGCTGGACCTTAACCTCCAGCCCGGCGCGGGTGATGAAATCCTCCAGCGTAAAGTTGGTGAGATAGGCGTTGTAATACAACGGTCCCGTCCCCCGTTTCTTGATCTCGACCGTGTGTTTCCCGCCGGTGACGGCCGGTCCGGTCAGCACCAGCTTGTTGTCAAACGTGAACAGGTCTTCCGGCGAGATCTTGACCTCCTTCTGCTGCTTCCCATCCAGCCACACTTCCACTGTCAGGTCCGGCTTGGCCTCCCCGCTCGCCTTCAGGTACTCCGCCAACGCCTCGATTGCGTACGACGTATCGCGGGTGCTTTCCCAATACGTCGCGTGCTTGCGATTGTTGAGCAGATACTTCACGATCCGCGGCGCCAGCTTCCCCTTCGGATCGGTCCGGGACAGCAACTGGAGGTAAAAGGAGTGCGCTTCGACTTCGCTGCCGTACCAACTCCACCAGTAGTTGTCCTGCGGCAGCCGCAGATGGGCGGTCTGATTCTCGTCGTCCAGCACCACGAACTGCTCGATGTTTTTCAGAATCATATCGAGCTTGTCCTGCACCTGCTGTTTGTGCAGCGCCAGCCCGAACAGCGCCTTGGCGTACACCGCCAGCGACACCCGGTCGCGATACAGGTACTCAAGCATCTCGTCGTCCTTCTGGCCGCTCTCTCCCAGCACGTAAAACACTAGCGAGTCCAGGTTATCCGCCTTCTCCTTCCAGGGGTTCACCGGCTTCGATTTCCCGTCCGGCCCCTTGGCCAGGGCGTTCTTCAGCATCTGCTTCTGCCGCTCCTGATGCCCCTTCAACCATGCCAGCCCCCGGTCCAGCATCCCTGCCGGCAGCGCCACATCGTTTTGTCGCGCCACTTGCAGTCCATGCACCACCACCGCGGTCGTGTGCGGCCAGCTTTGCTCTCCATACCCGCTGAACCACCCCCAACCTCCGTCCGCCAACTGCATCTCGGCCAGTCGCTGCACTCCCTCCTTGACCATCTTGCCGACCTCTTCGGCGTCGAACACCGGATTGCGGTCGAACCGTTTCCAGCCCTTGGCTCGCTCGGCCGCGTCTCCCAACTCCTGCGCATTGAGGTTGGTCCGCTTTTCTTGGATCTTTTTCAGATCGAGCCCCATATCGATCAAAATCTTCTGCGTGATCACCGTCGGCACGAATCGGTTGAGAGTCTGCTCCGTGCAGCCATACGGGTACTCGGCCAGATACGGCAGCGCGTCCACCATCGCCCCGGCCAACGTCGGAGAATAGCGGATCTCCAGCCGCGATTCCTCGATCCGCCGCTCGGCCGGCACCGTCAAATCGAATTTCCCCGCCGACTCGTCGGCGCGCAGCATCCCCGAGAAAGACTCCATCTTGAGCATCCCGTGGACATACACCGGGAATCGCTGCTCCATCGCGTCCGATTCTTCATCCGTCAGCGCCGCCATCCGAATCAACGCTTCCCCTTCCCGCACCACCTTCACCCGCCAATCGACCCGCCGCTCTCCCCCCGCCTCCAGTTCGATCCTCTGTTCTAACGACGGCTGACTGGGCGCAGGCAAGCGTCCGGCCGTGGTGACCGTCGCCCCCTCCTGCGGTCCTGTCCCGTCCATCAAACGCAAGCATCCCCCCTCCAATTCCAACCGCACTTTGACCGACTTCTTGGTCTTCAAGTAATTGTGAACATTCGCCG
>JALHPA010000742.1 GCA_022842745.1 Pirellulales bacterium | reverse complement strand
CGTCGACCAAGTCTATTCGATTGCGATCAAGCCGGTGACCGGGGCGCTGGGCGGTCTTCTGGCTCAGGGAGTCGGGGGGCTGATGGGGGCGGGTATGCCCTTTGCCAACGGCGGTGCCTTCAGCCAGGGGCGGGTGATGCCATTTGCCAAGGGGGGTGTCGTGTCCTCGCCCACCGGGTTTCCGATGCGGGGCGGCATGGGCCTGATGGGCGAGGCCGGTCCCGAGGCGATCATGCCCCTTGCCCGCGGCCCGGACGGGCGCCTCGGCGTGCAGGCCGGTGGGGGCAGGGCGGTCAATGTGGTGATGAACATCACGACGCCGGACATCCAGGGTTTCCAGCGCAGCCAGAGCCAGGTGGCCGCCCAAGTCAGCCGCGCGCTTGCCCGCGGACAACGCAATCGCTGAGGACACATCATGGCCTTTCACGAGATACGCTTCCCGGCAAACCTGAGCTTCGGGTCGGCCGGCGGACCGGAACGGCGGACCGAGATCGTCACTTTGGCGAACGGGTTCGAAGAGCGGAACACGCCCTGGGCCCATTCCCGGCGCCGTTATGACGCGGGCGTCGGTCTGGGATCGCTTAACGATGTCGAGACCCTGATCGCATTTTTCGAGGCCCGTGCCGGTCAGCTGCACGGTTTTCGCTGGAAGGACTGGTCCGATTACAAGTCCTGCCCGCCGCTTACCACGCCGACACACGAGGACCAACTTGTCGGGATCGGCGACGGGGAGACCACCGTTTTCCAACTGCAAAAGACCTATGTCTCGGGACTGCAAAGCTATACCCGCCCGATCCGGAAGCCTGTTCTGGGTTCGGTTGTGGTCGCAATCGCCGCTGATGTGAAGATCGAAGGTCTGGAGTTCACCGTTAACCCGGAAACGGGCGAAGTGTCCTTTGCTTTGCCCCCCGACCTTGGCACCCGCATCACGGCAGGCTTCGAGTTCGATGTCCCGGTCAGGTTCGATACCGACTCCATCCAGACCTCGGTGGCGTCGTTCCAGGCCGGCGACGTCCCGGCGGTTCCGGTGGTGGAGATCCGGCTATGACGACGCAAGCGCTGATTTCGCATCTGCAGCTTGGCACGACCACGGTCTGTCGAGCCTGGACTGTGCACCGCCGCGACGGCGTCGAAATGGGTTTTACCGATCACGACCTGGACCTTGTCGTGGACGGCGTGAGCTGCCGGGCCGACAGTGGCATGACGGCCCGGACCCTGAACCAGACCACCGGGCTTTCTGTCGACAACACCGAGGCGTTCGGCGCACTGAGTGCTTCGGCGATCACCGAAAACGATCTGGCCGCTGGACGATTTGACGGCGCGGAGGTGCGCGTCTACCTCGTCAACTGGCAATCGCCGGAAGATTGCATGTTGCAGTTCCGTGGCACTCTTGGCGAAATCAGCCGGACCGGCGGAAGCTTCAGGGCGGAGCTTCGGGGGCTTTCCGACCGTCTCAACCAACCACATGGGACAGCCTACACCTCGCGCTGTTCGGCCGTTCTTGGAGACACGCGCTGCCGCTTCGATGTGTCCCAGCCCGGGTACGTTGCGACGCTTGCCGTCGCCACGGTCGAGGACGGCCGGGTCTTTCTGTTTCCGGGACTGGCGGGGTTTGACGAGCGCTGGTTTGAAGACGGCCGGTTCGAAGTTCAAACGGGCGCTGCGGCCGGACTTGTTGGTGTCGTCAAGATCGACCGCATCGAACCTGGTCGGCGCCGGATCGAGTTGTGGCAGTCCATTGGCGCAGAAATTGTTGCCGGAGACAGCGTGCGGATCCTTGCCGGGTGCGACAAGCGACCAAGCACCTGCCGCGCCAAGTTTGCCAACTTCTTGAACTATCGTGGCTTTCCGCACATTCCCGGGGAGGACTGGTTGGCCTCCTATCCCGTCCCGGATCGACCAAACGGTGGTGCGCGTCGTGTCGGCGGGAGTGACGAATGACTGTCGCTGAACGCGCCGTTGTGGAAGCAAGAGGCTGGATCGGAACGCCCTACCTGCACCAGGCGAGTACCCGCGGTGCTGGTACGGATTGCCTTGGGCTGCTTCGTGGCATCTGGCGGGGCATCCACGGGACAGAGCCGGAACCGGTGCCCGCATACACCTCTGACTGGGCCGAGCCGCAGCACCACGAGGTGCTTTTCGAAGCTGCAAATCGCTGGCTGTTGCCAAAGCCGGTGCACTTGCAGGGTGTAGGCGACGTGCTGTTGTTCCGCATGCGCGACGGCGCCATCGCAAAGCATCTTGGGCTTCAGTCTGATGCCGGCCCACATCCGAAATTCATCCACTCGTACACGGGTCATGGCGTGCTAGAGAGTTCGCTCTCGCTGCCCTGGCAGCGTCGGATCGCGGCGCGCTTCGCTTTTCCAGAAGGAACCACGTGAATGGCCACTCTGCTTCTATCCGCAGCCGGAGCTGCGGTTGGTGCCGGCTTCGGCGGTACGGTTTTGGGACTGTCCGGGGCCGTGATCGGTCGGGCCGTCGGTGCGACCATCGGACGTGCAATCGACCAGCGCGTGCTTGGAGCCGGCTCGGAACCGGTGGATGTCGGCCGCATCGACCGGCTTCGTCTTACCGGGGCCGGCGAGGGCGGTGCTATCGGCCAGATCTGGGGCCGGATGCGCGTCGGTGGTCAGGTGA
>JALHPA010000741.1 GCA_022842745.1 Pirellulales bacterium | reverse complement strand
GTCGGGGGCGGCGAAGTAGCCCACCTTGAAATAGTCGTAGACGCTCTCTTCGTTGACCTGCCGGGGAAAGTCGGGCCAGGCGACCAGCGCGCTTAAGGTGGAGGCGAAGAGGAACAAGTGACTGGGCCGCAAATAATAGAACAGCGGCTTTTTGCCGTGGGGGTCGCGGGCCAGGATCATCTGTTGGCGGCGCTTGTCCCAAATGCCGATCGCAAACATCCCGTCGAAACGCGCAAAGCAGCCGGTTCCCCATTGCTCGTAGGCATGGACGATCACTTCGCTGTCCGTGTGGCTGCGAAAGCGGTGGCCGGCGGTTTCGAGTTCGGCGCGAAGCTCGCGAAAGTTGTAGATTTCGCCATTGAAAGTGGCCCAGAGGGTCTCATCCTCATTCGCCATGGGCATGCGGCCCAATGGGGAGAGGTCGAGAATCGAAAGCCGGCGATGGGCCAGACCGACGCTGGCGTCGACGTAAGCTCCGCAGTCGTCGGGTCCGCGCCTGGCGAGAGCATCCCGCGCGCGGCAGACCGCAGTCGATTCCACCGCCGCGCCGTCCAGATGCCAAACCCCGAAAATGCCGCACACGGCTGGTTGTTCCAATCGACCTGTAAGGACTACGTCGCTGCAATCGCGGCAACAGGCAGCCCGCTCTAGCCAGCGCCCTCAAACGAACGCAATTCGGCGCGGACGCGCCTTCCCCTGAATCCGCCTAACGGGACCTTCAACCCGACCGGCGCGGCGCCGGAAAGGCCCCCCTCGGAAGGCGCGGATTCGCCTGCATGAAGCGCCCCCGCGGCGCCATTTGCCGCCCGTAAAAAAAGGCTACCGCCAGCACCGTGACCACGGCGCCGGGACCGGGGCTTCCGTACCAGGAGTGATCGAAAATTTGCATAAACGCCAACATCAAAGCGACCGCGGTCAAGGCCGCGCGCGTGCGGACCGCGGTGCAGCGCAGCGATTGTTCCACGAGCATGAACTGGTAGACCAGCAAGCCCAGCAGGGCAAACAATCCTGAGTTACCCCACACGAAGAGGTAATAGTTGTGAGGGGACAAACCGGCCCCCACCTCGACGATCCGCTCCATCGAGCCGTGGCCCAGGCCGATGATCAGCCCTCCCCGTTCAATAATCGTGCGGGCAGCCTCCCTCCAGACTCCGGAGCGGTTGTCGTTTCCTTCGGCTTGCAGATCGAGCGTGATAAAGGCCTTGATGGTTGCCAGGCGGTGTTGTAATTCGGGAGATCGGGGCGCGAGCACGTTGATTGCGACGAGCAAACATAGCCCAATCGCCAAGACGGCCGCCAAGCTCTTCAGCAAAACGGATAATTGCTTGGTGCTTACGCCGTACACGATCGCCCCGATCAAAAGGCAGAGCAAGCCCGAGCGGGAAAACGAGGCGATCACTCCCCCAATCAATAGCAGGCGGAGGGTCGTAGTCACGAGCTTGCTGGAGAAGGGAGCGATCAGCGAAAACATCAGCACCGAGGCGCACAATCCGCCGCAATGGTTGGGATTGATCCAGAATCCGGATCCGCGTCCCGGCTCGGTGACAAACTTGCTGAATGGCTGTGGCAGCACGACTTGCACCATGGCCAGGAACGCCCCAATCGATGTCGCGATAACCGTCGTCTTGATAAAGCGGTCCAGCTTGTCCTCGGAGATTGCGCGAATGGCCATCCAGGGAAGTCCGACCATGCTCATCCAGGGCTTGAATACGAACTTGGCGATGAAATACAGCGAAATGGCCGTCTTCTGGTATTGGCCGATGAATCCCATCAGGGCGTATACCAGCCAGAAACCCCAGGCCACCCAAAGGTACGTGGACATTCCCCGGCCGCGCGTGAAGGTCAACACCAGCAACATGCCAACGGCGAAGATGAACGGGTAGCTGGGGGCTTCGTACGATTGATCGGCGACTCTGGAGTTGTAGCGGGTGAACAGCGCCGCGACGTTCATGAGGCTGGCCAGGTAGACCGTGTAGAATCCGAAGCGGGCGATCCACTGGACTTGGATGGGGCGCATCGGCCGCACCCAACCGGCGGGTGGCGCCGGCTGCATTACCAGAGAGGGACTTGCCATGGCCAATTTCGTGAGAGGAGCTGCACTTTGAGCAGGAGGGGCAAAGGGCCGGTTTTTGACGCGGTCTGCCGGAAATTTCCGGAATATGTAGTCGCTAACTAGGAGGCTGCCGGGGAACGCTCGCCAACGATGGCCATGCCTAGCGCGGGCAAGCGGCGGACGTCCGCCAAACCACATTCTAACATGGCGCGGCGCACTTCCTGCTCCGTTTGCGGGAGGTCGTACTCCGGGCCGTACCAATCGAAGGTGTCCATGAGCGAGTAATTCCACTGGCGGCGGAGGTTTCCGCGGGCGCGATGGTGGCGCGCGGCGTAGGGGAGGGCGTTGGAGGCGATTTCACCGGCACGACCGAACCAGGACAAGGCCCAACCGAAGGGAAAGCCGAGGAAGGTCAGCGTTTTGGCCAGGGTCATTTTTTGCGACAGGGTGAGCCGGCGGGCGACCAGACGGCGGATCAACATTTTGGGAGTGAGTCCGCGGAGGGGTCCGAAGCGGCCGCCGCGCTCGTAAATCCAGGTTGCGAGTCGTCCCCCGGGTTTGACCAGCGTCGCGAGCCGCCGGACTC
>JALHPA010000740.1 GCA_022842745.1 Pirellulales bacterium | reverse complement strand
CGCGACTCCTACCGCCGCGGCTGGCTCAACAAACTCTACGACCGCTTCTCTCCTTTCTGATCGGCCTGTCCCCTCTCCGCCCCCGGCTCCGCTCGTCCCAACTCCATTTTTCAGCGTTGGATTCGCCACACTCTCCAAACGCTCCGCTCATGACCATGCACCAACGCCTTCCCTGGATCCTCGCCGCCCTCGTCGGGATCGTCATCGCCCACACGCCCCCCCCGGCCCACGCTCGCACCCTTCTCAAGAGCATCTGCCGCGTCAAGGGCCAGGAAGAAAATACCATCCAAGGCATGGGCCTGGTCATCGGCCTCAACGGCACCGGCGACGGCGGCAACTTCCTCCCCACCCTCCGCGGCGTCGCCAAGCTCCTGGAAAAAATGCGCAACCCCATCGGCGAACGCGGCGCCCTCGAGCTCAAGGACGCCAAGAACGTCGCCCTCGTCATGGTCACCGCCACCATTCCCGCCAGCGGCGCCCGCCAAGGCGACCTCCTGGAATGCACCGTCAGCTCCATCGGCGGCGCCAAGAGCCTCGACAAGGGCATCCTCCTCACCACCCCCCTCCTTGGACCGCAGCCTCAAAGCGAGCAGGTCTTCGCCTTCGCCCAGGGCCCCATCCAACTGGACGATCCCCGCGGCAAAACCACCGGCAAAGTCTACCGCGGCTGCCGCCTGGAAGAAGACTTTTACAACCCCTTCCTCAAGGACGGAAAAATCACCCTCGTTCTCAACAAGAATCACGCCGATTTCCAGGTCGCCCAGGACGTCGCCGAGCTGATCGAAAGCCAGCTCGGCTTCACCAACAATCCCCGCGGCCTGGAGAAAACCGCCTTCTCCGACGCCGCCCCCCCCTCGCGCCTCGCCCGCGCCCTGGACCAGGTCAACATCGAAGTCGCCGTCCCCCCCCAGTACATGGACGATCCCGTCGCCTTCGTCTCCGACGTGATGAGCCTGCCAATCCTCGAACCCCAGACCGGCGCCAAGGTCGTCATCAACGAACGCGCCGGCAGCATCGTCATCTCAGGCGATGTTGAAATCGGCGCCGTCGCCGTCACCCACAAGAACATGATCATCGAAACCGCCGATCAACCCGCCGTCGGCAGCCGCTTCGCCGCGATCGATTCCGCCCCCAAGCCCACAGCCAAGCTCAAGAACCTCATCGAAGCCCTCAACGCCCTCAAGGTCCCGGCCGAAGACATCATCGTCATCATCAAAGGCATCGAGCGCGACGGCAAGCTCCACGGCGCCCTGGTCGTCGAATAACCCTCGCTCTCAATACTCGTCCCCCTCTCCATCCACCGCCATGCTCCACCTCCCAGACGCCTCCGCCGTGGCCCCCCAGATCCCCTTCCATTCCCCTCCCGCGCCACCCGCCGCCAATGCCCTGGAAACAGGCGATGGCCATGCCGCCCGCGCCGCCTTCGACAAGTTTGTCGGCGGCACGATCTTCCAACAAATGCTCTCCTCGCTGCAAAAAACCGTCGACAAGCCCGCCTATTTCCACGGCGGTCGCGCCGAGGAGATGTTCCGCTCCGAGCTCAACCAGGTCCTCGCCGAAAAAATGGCCGACGCCTCCGCCGGCCAGTTCACCGGTCCCATGTTCGAACTCTTCTCCCTCAATCGCGCCTAATCCGACCGGCCGTACCCCCGCGGCCTCTCCTCCCGAACCGCCCCCTCCCTTCTAGAGTCCCCACAACCTATGTCCGCAGATGAAACCAGCACGGCCGACTGGGTCGATGAATTCGCCGAGCTACTGGCCGAATTGTCCGCTGCCCAGGACGAACTGCTCGCCCTGCTGGCCGAAAAACGGGACGTCCTCGCCCGCATGGACGCCGACCAGCTCCAACGCCTCGTCCCTCGCGAGGCCGAATTGGTCGAACGTCTTCACAAATTCCAGCAGCGCCGCTCCGATCTGCTCGCCCGGTCCGAGGAACGCGGCCCCGCCGCCAAATCGCTCCGCGAACTAGCTCACCGCCTCCCCGCGGCCCACCGCCGCCCCGCCGCCAACAAACTGGAACACGCCAGCCACCGCCTCCGCGAACTCCGTCAAAGCTCCCTCACCAATTGGGTGCTAGCACAACGCACCCTCCTACATCTTTCGCAACTGTTAGAGATTATCGCCACTGGCGGCCGTTTGCAGCCGACATATGGAAAGGAACACGAGGTCGGCGGCGCCTTGCTAAACCAGGTCGGCTAAACGAGCCGATCCCCCATCCGCATCCTCCTTATTCGCTCGCTTCCATGTCCCTCTTCAGCTCCATCCAGTTGGCCAACAACGCCCTGCGCGCCAACCAGATTGGCTTGCAGGTGACGGGGCAAAACATCGCCAACGCCAACACCCCCGGATACATCCGCGAAGAGGTCCATCTCTCCCCCGCCCCCACCCAAAGGATCGGCAACCTGCTGCTCGGCCTGGGGGTCAATGTCTCCGCCGTCACCCAGAAAATCGATCGCTTCCTGGAAGAACGCCTCCGCGGCGCGCGCAGCGACCGCACCCACCAGGAAGTCCGCGAACAAACCTTTCAGCAACTCGAAAGCCTCTACGGCGAGCTGGGAGACACCGACTTGAGCACCTCGCTCAACAACTTCTTCGGCAGCATCCACGACATCCTCAATCAGCCCGAAAGCCCAGCCACCCGCA
>JALHPA010000739.1 GCA_022842745.1 Pirellulales bacterium | reverse complement strand
CTCCCCCCAAAAAACCCTCCCAGGTGCGCGCGTGGCTGATCGCCGGCGCGATCACGTGCCGCCCCAACAGCTTGCTCCACAAAAACTGCATCGCGTCGTTCATCTGCACCAGCAGAATGAAGAAGAACAACAACAGCGTGTTCGACCCGTCCCAATCCTGCGTTTCCCCCCCCGGCAAATGCGTTTTCAACTTCAAGTTGAGCAGCGCCGGAGCGTAGCTCAGGCTATACACGCAGATCAACAGCCCCGCCTGAATCTTGGCCGTCCGCTCGAGAAATCGCTTGTAGTCGCCGGAGATCGCCACCCGCGCTTGAATGAACAGAAACGCATACACCGGAATCAACACGTTGAACAGCTCGTACACGTTGAAGCTGACGAGCAGATACTGCAGCGGCGTGAACAGAAAGAACACCCAGAACAGCGCCCGGTGGTCCCCCTGCCGGGTGGGCGTGAGCGTGATGAATTCGCGCAGCGCCCAGAACGACACAAACCCGAACAGCGCGAACGTCACCCCGTCGCCGACCAATAGCGCCAGCCCCAAAATCGAGCACATCAGCCACCAGGCGCGCAGCCGGGCGTTGAACGTCCGCACCGCCGCCGCGTTCAGCCCGGTATCCGGGTGCCGCTTCAGGAATTGCCCCACTCCCGTGGCGGATGCCAGGATCGCCAGTACTCCCGCCACCAGGGCTATCGTTTTCCAGTCTTCCATGCGCCTGCGTCCACCAGGGGGGTCAAGCGTCCTTCAATCGGCGGACGGCTTCGCGCGCGCGGCGCAAAAAGTCGACTTTCGGTTCCCCTTTTTCCAGCCAGATCGGGGGTCCGAAGGTAATGCAGCTCAGCAAGGGGACCGGTAAAAACTCCCCCCGCGGCAACACCCGGTTCAAGTTGTCGATGTACACCGGCACCAGCTCCAGGTCGGGCCGCTTCTTGCCCAGATAGTACAATCCGCTCTTGAACTCGTCCATTTCCGCGTTCGTATTCCGGTGACCCTCCGGAAACACGATCAGCGATTTCCGGTCGCCAATCTCGCGGATCATCAGATCCACCGGGCTTTGATGCACCTTGATCTCTTTCCGATCGATCAACAAGGCGTCGAACACCCGCGTCGCCAGGTACCGCCGAATCCGCCCCTTCTCCCAATAATCCTTGGCCGCCACCGGCCGGGTGAGCGAACGCAGTGCGTGCGGCAACGCCGACCACACCACCAGCGCGTCCAGGTGGCTGGTATGGTTGGCGAAATACACCCGCTGGCAAGTATCCGGTTGGCAGTCAATCCAGCGCACGCTCGCCCCGCTGAGAAACTTGGCGATTGCCGCGAGCACGGTTCCGGTCATCTGCAGCGCGGGTCCGCGCCGGTCGTCGGCCGCGAACGGGAAAGGCCACTGGCTCAGTGGCCAGGCTTTGGGGTGGAGGGTGAGTTCCATATTATCGTGGTCCGGTTCCCCTTGCGACAGTCCCCGGCCCCCGGTCCTGGGATCCTGGTCGGGCCGCAAGGGTTGCAGCGTTTGGGCAATAAGCGCGGGGGACAACCCATCCCCCAGAAGCGAGCGAGGAATTTTCCCCGCCTGTACTCTGTCGCCGCCGCCCCGCTCGGCGTCACGCCCCGCCGCGCAAGAATTTTTGCCCGCCGCCAGTCAAAACCGCCAGTCAAATTCGCCCGCCAAAACCGCCGGCTGAAACCCCGTGACCAACCGCCCGCGGCCACCATCAAGCCGGCGCCTTTGGCCCCTACGCCCGCAACTCCGCCCCAAACCGCGTCCCCAGCGCCGCCACGATTCCCGCCATCGCGTCCGCCGCCTCGTCCGCGGTCAACGTCCGATCCGCCGCCCGAAATACCAGGCTAAACGCCAAACTCACCCGCCCCGCCGGCACCTGCGGACCCTGGTACTGGTCCACCAGTCGCACCGACTCCAGCATCGGCCCGGCCGATTCCACGATCGCCCGCCGCACATCCTCATAAATCACCGTCGAGGGGAGCACGACCGCCAGATCGCGAATCACCGGCGGCTTGTCCGAAATCGGCGCCGCGCTTGGGATCGCCGCGAAACCGTCCTCCAAAGCCGCTAGATCGAGTTCGAATCCGTACAGCCGGTACGGCAGCCGCGACAACCGCGCCATCGCCGGATCGATCTCTCCCGCCACGCCCGCGCGCCGCCCCCCCACCAGGACCGCCGCCGCCCCCCCTTCCACGAACGGCGGCGCCTCGACCGGCTCAAACCGCACGTCCTTCGCGCCGATCCCCGCCAGCAAATCCTCGATCGCCCCCTTGAGGTGATAAAAGTCCATTTCCCCCTGGGTCGCGCGCCAATTCGACTCCTCCACCGCACCACCCATCACCGCGCCCACCCGATCGGTCGTGACGATTTCCTTCCCCCCCCATTCGAAAGCCCGATCGATCTCGAACAGCCGCAAGCTCGGCGCCGCCCGTCGCACGTTCCGCTGCGCCGACTCCAATAGCCCCGCCAACAGCGTCCTCCGCAACACTCGCGTCAATTCGCTGGCATCCTCGTTGGCGATGGTTAGCCCCTCGGCCGGCGCTCCCAGCCACGCGCTCGACGCTGCCGACTCCAACGCCGGATTGCGGCACTCGTAAAATCCCCCCGCGGCAAGCTGCCCGCCAATCGCCATCCGCAACCGGTCGCGTT
>JALHPA010000738.1 GCA_022842745.1 Pirellulales bacterium | reverse complement strand
TTGTAGGCGAGGCGGCCTGCGGCAACAAGCCGTTACCAACTCCAGGCGGGAATTGCCGTCAATTCCCGGTTCAATCGGCGATCGGAGGGGCAACCCAGGGTCGGAAAAAAGCCCCCACATCCATTCGGCCGAAGACCGCGCGGCAACGTACAATGAATGGGAGTCCGCCGCCTTGAGTTACCGTGGCTGCGGAATCAAGATCAGGCCCCCGGATCCTACAGGGTTTGCAACAACGACTTGCCATTCGAATTGGAAGCATCTTCTTTGGCCTCGATTTCCCCCAGCGATCTGTTTCAAGAAGCTGCCTTCGCCTTCCGGGGCTACAACATTACCAATTTGGGACGGAGCCGGGAACTACTCGAGCATCCGGCCTACGGTCCGATTGTCCAGCCGTATCTCCGCGACGCTTCGGCGATCTGCGCCGACGTCGTCGATCGGCGCGTCGATCTCGCCGATCGCGTTCGCCGGAACGAGGAAACTTCGCTGGAGACGTACCACGAGGCAATTGCCCTCACCGTGGCGATGGAATTGGCGCAGATCGGAATTCTGCGCGAACGGTTCGGCTTCGATTACTCGCGCGCGAAATTGGCCTACGGCTACAGTCTGGGCGAGATCGCCGCCCTCTCGGCCAGCGGCTTTTTCGACATGGAGCAGGCCCTCAAGGTTCCATTGGCGATGTCCAGCGACGCCGCGGAACTCGCCCACGACACCACGCTTGCAGTGCTGTTTTCGCGCGGCCCGGCGCTCGACCTGACCAAGGTGGATCGGCTGTGCCAGGACCTGAATGCCGAAGGCCAAGGCGTGATCGGCATATCGGCCTATTTGGCCCCCAACACGGCAATCCTCGTCGGGCAAGGGAGCACGGTGGATCGCTTCGCCGGCCAATTGCGCTTGCGCTTCCCAGAGCGCGTGTATCTGCGTAAAAACGAGCACCGCTGGCCCCCCATGCATACTCCCATCGTCTGGGAGCGGAATATCTCCAACCGCGCCGCGGTGCTGATGCATCAAATGCAGTTTGCTCGACCGGCCCCCATCCCCGCGGTTTTTTCGCTGGTGACGGGGAATATCAGCTACGATGAGTTGAATTGCCGTCGGATACTCACGGAGTGGATCGACCGGCCCCAACGCCTTTGGGACGCGATCTACGAGACTTTAGTTCTGGGCATCCACACGGTTATCCACGTCGGTCCGGAACCCAACTTGATCCCGGCCACCTTCCAGCGTTTGGCCGACAATGTGCAAGGCCAGATGGCCATCCGGTCGTTCGGAGGAATGGGACTGCGGGCCGTTTCCCAAGTCGTCCGCCGCCCGTGGCTCTCCCGTCTGCTGCCGGAAAGGAGCGCTCTATTGAGAGCGCCGTTTGTCCAGCAAGTCGTCCTGGAAGATTGGCTACTCGCCCATTCCCCTCTCTGATTGCCCCTTTTCCGTGAACCATCGCGGGCCGCCCGGGGTCTCTCTTGGCGACAATCCCGGCGAAACTTTCGCTTGAACCGGTCCGTGGGGTTGCGGTAGCGTACAGCCTGCGCAATCGTACCTGCCCTCCGGGTGGCGGCGCGGCCGTGTCGGGACGACCTCCCACGGACGCCGCGTGTGCCCATAAAGCCGGTCCGATCCGAGAACAGAACACAATTTGACGTTGGGACCCCATGCTACCCTCCTCTTCCGCGACCGAACTGCCCAAACAATACGATCATGCCGCCGCGCAACAGCGGTGGCGCAAGCAATGGGAGGAGCGGCGCTACTTTCACGCCGAAGCAAACGATCCGGCCCGTCCGACCCCGTTCTCGATCGTCATTCCCCCCCCCAACGTCACCGGCGCGTTGCACCTGGGGCATGCCCTGAATGCCACGTTGCAGGACATTCTCATTCGCACCAAGCGGATGCAGGGCTTCAATGCCTTGTGGATGCCTGGCGCCGACCACGCCGGAATCGCCACGCAGGCGGTCGTGGAGCGGCGGCTGCTCCAGGAAGAAAAGCTCAGCCGCCACGACCTGGGCCGGGAAAAACTCGTGGAGCGGATCTGGGCCTGGAAGCACGACTACGAGGCGCGAATCCTGGAACAGCTCAAGCAGATGGGCTGCAGTTGTGATTTCGAGCGAACGCGGTTCACCCTCGACGAAATGTGTGCCCGCGCGGTGCGCCAGACCTTCTTCCACATGTTTCGCGACGGCTTGATTTACCGCGGCAAGCGGCTGGTGAATTGGGATACGTTTTTACAGACGGCGGTCAGCGACGACGAAGTCTATCACGAGACCGTGCAGGGGTTCTTCTGGCATTTGAAGTATCCAGTGATCGGTCCATTGCCGGGGGAGCCGGCCTTTGTCCACGTGGCGACCACCCGGCCGGAGACGATGCTGGGAGACACGGCCGTGGCGGTGCATCCTGATCCGGCAGCGGCCTTGGACCAGGCGGAGCGGGACTTATCCGTCAAGCTGGCGGATGCCGCGGCCAAGGACCAGCCAGAGCTGAAGCGCCAGTTGGACGAACTGGGCGAGCGGCGGCGGACGATGTTGCCGCTTCTCGTCAAGCTGCGCGACATGGCCGCGGCCGGTCGGAAAGTGCGTCTCCCCTTGTTGGACCGGCCCATTCCGCTGGTGGCCGACGAATGGGCCAGGCCCGAATTGGGAAGCGGCTGTGTGAAGATCACT
>JALHPA010000737.1 GCA_022842745.1 Pirellulales bacterium | reverse complement strand
ACCAACAGCGCCGCCGCCGAAAACACAGCTACCAGCAACAACACCCCATAGCCGCGAATAGGCAAGCCTTGCCGTTCTCCCACGATCGACGGCAGAAAATAGATCGCCGCGCCCACCAACCCCAGCACCGGCAAAAACGCGCGAGTGTCGGCATTCCAGCCCTGGCTGCGGATTCGCAGCCAAAGAAACAGCCCGCTGGCGACGGCCCAAATCGCCAGCAGCACCCCAAATCCGAAAATCGGCGTGCCGTGAAACTCGATCGGAATGTAGAACAGTGTCTGACGCACCCGCAGTGCTTCGCTCAATCTATCGTGACAATTCGTTTACTTGCCAGTCTCCACTCCTACGCGCAGCTTACCGTGCCGCTTGCCGCTACAAAAGGCGAGTTCCGCGGGGCAAAGAATCAAGGTTGAATCAACGAGTCTCGATCGCGGGGCGGGCAGATGACTGGACCCGCAGGCGGAACCAAGCGGCAGGAGCTTGGGTCGACAATAAGCTCGTGTCCGGCCGGTTGGTGGCTCGGGGCATTACACTCGCCCGCGGCAAATCGTTGACAGCGGCCATCCTCCCCATTAACCTGACAATAGGGTTCGGAGTCGGCATTTCCTGTTCCGAGGCGGTCGCCTCGCGCTCGTTTCGCCGCGATCCCTCGGCACGAGCAGATTCCGCGGCGTGGGAAGAGGCCTCTCGTGCGCCGCCCGGTTGCCGAGGACCGTCTCTCCATTCCCCATCAAAATTCGCAATTTCCCCGGTTCGATCCGGGATTCGTGAGGGACCGCATGGCAGAAAAGAAAGGCGATTTTACTGAGATCCTCCTCCGCCAGAGGGTCATCAGCCCCGAACAGCTCACCGAAGCGCGGCGCATCGCCCGCGATACCGGCAAGCGTGTCGGCGACGAGCTAATCCGGCTGGGATACGCCACCGGAGACGAGGTCATCCGCGCCATGGCCCGCGAGCATGGCCTGGATTACGTTAACCTGACGGAAGTCGTCATTCCCCCCTCGATCGTGGAACTCGTCCCCGAGTCGGTCGCACGTGAAAACGCGGTCCTCCCCCTGGCCGAGGAAGACGGCGCCCTGAAGGTCATCGTCAGCGATCCGCTCGACTACGATACCCGCGAAAAACTCCGCTTCATCCTCAATCGAAATATCGAAATCGCCCTCTCCCCCCGGGAAAACATCCTCGAGGCGATCAACCGGCACTACGGCCAGGTCGAAGGCGAATCCGCCGACTCCATGCTGCAGGAGTTCACCGATACCGCCATCGATTTCACCGAAACGACTGAAGATGCCAGTTCCGACGACGACGTCGTCGACGAAACCAGCGCCCCGGTCGTGCGCCTCGTCCACCTCATCATCACGGAAGCCATCCAGCTCCGCGCCTCCGACATCCACGTCGAGCCGTTCGAGGAGCGGATTCGCATCCGCTACCGGATCGACGGCGTGCTGATCGAACGCGATAGCCCGCCCCGGCGGCTTCTGGGAGCGATCCTCTCCCGCATCAAAATCCTCGCCAAAATGGACATCGCCGAGCGGCGGCGGCCCCAGGACGGGCGGATCAAAATCACCGTCGGCGACAAGGAACTCGACCTCCGCGTTAGCGTTCTGCCCACCAACCACGGCCAATCGGTCGTCATGCGGGTCCTCGACAAAGACAATATCCGCGTCGGTATCCGGCAGTTGGGCCTCTCCGAAGGGGACTTTAAGACCTTCAAAAACCTGATCCGCCGCCCGAATGGCATCATCCTGGTCACCGGCCCCACGGGTTCCGGAAAGACCACCACCCTCTACGCCGGCCTCAACGAGCTGAACCGGCCAGACATGAAGATCATCACCGCCGAGGACCCGGTCGAGTACTACCTTCCAGGCATCAACCAGGTCGAAGTCCGCCACAATATCGGCCTCGACTTCGCACGCATCATCCGCTCCATGCTACGCCAAGCTCCAAATATCATCCTCGTTGGGGAAATGCGTGATAGCGAAACTGCCCAAATGGGAATCCAGGCTTCTTTGACTGGACACTTGGTTTTCAGTACACTGCACACGAACGATGCGCCCAGCGCTGTAACGCGCATGGTCGACATGCATGTTCCCTCGTATCTGGTCGCAAGCAGCGTGGTGGCGGTGCTGGCCCAGCGTCTGGTGCGGCTCAATTGCCAGAAGTGCAAGCATGCTATTCAGCTTCCAGAATCAGTCCTGAACGACGCTGGCATCCCTCTCGAGCTGGCGAAAACCGCCACGTTCATGAAGGGAAAAGGATGCGGCAACTGCAACAAGAGTGGCTACCGCGGCCGGCAGGGAATATTCGAACTGATGATGATCACGTCCAAGATTCGGGAGCTGATCTTCAAGAACGTTTCCTCGACCGAAATCCGCAAAGTAGCCATCAGCCAGGGGATGAGCACCCTCTATGTGGATGGTATTCGCAAGGTGATGGCCGGCATTACGACGATGGACGAAGTGTATCGCAACGCCAAGCGGACCGAGCAGGACATCATCAGTTAAAGCGGCTTAAAGTACCCTCGCCACTCCACAACAAATTCGCACACGAAACAATTTCGATCCAGCCACTTGAGGCAACATTGGCTCTCGGGCAGCTGTTCGAGTCGCAGCGTTCCCGATCCACTTTTCCAGCATCTCGTCTCGTTAGTC
>JALHPA010000736.1 GCA_022842745.1 Pirellulales bacterium | reverse complement strand
GCTGCGGGCGATTAAAGAACACGCCGCCCACGCCCTTCTCTCCAAGGAGACCGACCGATGAAGTGGCTTATCAGGCTGTTCCGCCGACCGCAGCCGACGACGTTCTCGAACTGTCTGGCGGTCCATATCTTCCACGCCAGCCACAAGGGGACACTGCGATGAACGCGGAAGCCTTCTGCGGCCATCCCCTGCCCCCCCCACAGGGACATAACACCCCACCGGAGCCGACCGCCTACGAACTGGCACGCGACCGCATAGAGGACTTGTGGGGCGAGGCCCTGTTGTGGATGGACGGCGCGAAAGTCGATAGCCAGGAAATGGCAGACGGCATCGCCAATCTGCTGGCCGAACTTCGCAAGGCTGAGAAGGACGCAGACGCCGCCCGCAAGGCCGAGGCGGAACCGTTCGACCTCGGCAAGGCCGAAGTACAGGCGAAATACCGACCCCTGCTGACGAAAACCGAACAGGCGTCGAAAGCCTGTAAGGCGGCGGTCGCCCCATGGCTACAGGCGAAGGCCGAGGCCATCGAGGCGAAGGCGCGGGAGGCCCGCGAGGAAGCCGAACGGAAAACCCGCGAGGCGCAAGAAGCGATCCGCGCCGCCGATGTCGCTAACCTCACCGAACGGGCCGCCGCTGAAGTCCTCGTTAAGGCTGCCAAGCGAGCCGAGTCAGCCGCCATCAAGTCGGCGCGGGAGACGGCCACGGCGGGGGGCTTCGGCGGGCGGGCGGTTGGGTTGCGCCGCACGGTCAAGCCGAAAATCGTTGATGAAATCGCCGCGCTTCGCTGGGCATGGAAGGCGTATCCAGAGAACATGCTTTGCACTGTTCTAATACTCGCGGAGAAAGAAATCCGTGCCGGCAAGCGAGAAATCCCCGGTTTTGATATTCAGGAAGAAGTGAGTGCTGTATAATGGACAGTATGCCATACCCGGCGTCTATCACCAAGGCTCTGCACGAGGTCATGACGAAAGTCGGATACGTGCAGAAGAAGAACCGCAACGACTTCCACAAGTATAACTATGCCGGCGAGGGCGCGTTGCTTGAAGTGCTGCGCCCCGCCATGGTGGAAGCCGGATTGATCTTGATCCCCAGCATCATCGACCAGTCGATTGTGGACGAGTACGGCAACACCTCCGTTCGCATCGCCTACACGCTGGCGCACACGAGCGGCGATGTCTGGCCCGAAAAGATCATCGCGGTCGGCACCGGCAACGACAAGAACAGCAAGGGCGGCATCGGCGATAAGGGCACCTATAAGGCCATCACCGGGGCCAACAAATATCTCCTGTTCAAGCTCTTCCAGATCGAGACGGGCGACGACCCGGAGACGACGGAAGAGGAGGTGACCCCGCCGGCCAAGACAGAAGCCAAGCCCTCGACGCTCACCGAACGCTACAAGAATTTCAGCAAGGCGCTTGATGGCGTCGCCACCCCGGCCGAACTCGAAAAGGTATGGTCCCTTGGCGAGCGCCTGCTGGATGAACTGCACCTCAACGACCCGGAAAAGTACAACGCGCTGCGGGATGTCTACGACATCGTGAAGCGCCGCGTGTGCGACCCATTCACAGACCCGAAGAAGGAAGCTGCATAACATGCTTAACAAAGTGCAACTGATCGGCCGGCTTGGCGGCGATCCAGAAGTCCGTCGCCTGAACAACGGCGACAAGGTCGTCAACTTCACCCTCGCCACGTCGGAGAAGTGGACCGACAAAAACAGCGGCGAGCGGAAGGAAAAGACCGAGTGGTCGCGCATCGTCATCTTCAACGACAAGATCGGCGAGATTGCGGAGAAGTACCTTCGCAAGGGCCTGCTCTGTTACGTCGAGGGCTCCCTTCAGACCCGCCAGTGGGAGAAGGACGGGGCCAAGCAGTACACGACGGAAATCGTCCTTCAGAAGTTCCGGGGCGACCTGAAGCTGTTGCAATTCGCCGACGACGAACCCCGGCAGGAACCCCGGCGCGGTGGCGGTGGCGAGACGGCCCCGGCGCGGGATGGTCTGAGCGATGAAATTCCATTTATCACCCGCTGGGAAATGTCCTGAGGCCAGCCATGCTCCGCCCCAAGCCGAAGATGAAATCCGGTATCGCCAAGGGACCGCGCCGCCGTTTTCCTGGGCACCTTGCCTGGATACGCAAGCACGCCTGCATCGTGTCGGGATGTGGACGCCGGGACATCCAGGCTTGCCACGTCAGGGCGGGGCTCCCGGCTGGGGAGCAGGCGGGGATGGGCGAGAAGCCGGCCGACTGGTGGACGTTTCCTGCGTGCTCCGAACACCACTCCGAGCAGCACAACATCGGGGAGCCGGCATTCTGCAAGCGGTACGGCGTCAACCTTGTCGAGATTGCCAAGGAATGCGCCCGGCTCTCGCCTCATCGGTTCAAATGGTTGGAGACGGAAGTTGCGTCAGAAAAAACCGCCACCTGTGCGGAGTGCGGAAGCCAGAACGGTTGCCACAAATGCTACGGATTAGCCCCATGACTGACACGCTAGAAGTTAGGCTTTTACGCTGGTCCGACAATTCCAACAGCGGCCAGACGGTGACGTTTTTGCTCCCCGAGGGTGAGGTCCACCCGTTCAAGGGATTGCGCTACGGCAAGACTGGCGAGCGTTTCGCCATGGCTTTGGCCCGTATCGAGGACAACGAAACGAAGGCCGACCA
>JALHPA010000735.1 GCA_022842745.1 Pirellulales bacterium | reverse complement strand
TCGCCGCCATGGCTTTACGTTGATTGAGCTGCTGGTGGTAATCGCGATAATTGGAATACTGGTAGCCTTGCTGTTGCCCGCCGTTCAGTCGGCGCGGGAAGCCGCTCGCCGCTCGTCGTGTGCGAATAACATCCGGCAGGTGGCCCTGGCCGTGCTCAATTTTGAGAATACAAAGCGGCACTATCCCGCCAGTTTCGAATGGGACCACGTAGCCGGGAGTTCCGCAGGGGACTGGTCGGCCCAGGGAAGGATTCTTCCTTACTTGGAGGAGGGAAATCTGTATCGCCACATCAATTTCAAGTTGTCTTACTCCGTGGCGAAAATGCCCGACGGTACCCCGCTGGCCTTGAACCACGTGGGGGTTTATTCCTGTCCCAGTGAAACGAAGAGCGAGCCGAAGCTGGGCAGCCAGGGCGCTCCGGAGAATTTTCCCATCAATTATGGGGTCAACTTGGGCGTCTGGGACGTTTACCACCCGGTGAAGCGTCAGGGTGGGACCGGTGCATTCCATCCCAACAGTCGATTGGGCGCTCGGGCGTTTGCCGACGGCATGAGCAAGACGCTCTGTTTAGCGGAGGTCAAGGCATTCACACCGTATTTCCGCAATGCTGGACGGGACAATATGCCAATTCCGAATTCGGCATCGGAGTTATGCGGGGTAGGGGACTTCAAAACCTCCGGTCACAGTGAATGGACCGATGGGCGGGCACATCAGACCGGTTTTACCACCACTTTTGCGCCGAACACGCAGGTCAATTGCGAGCAAGCTGGCATAACTTACGATGTCGACTTCAACAACCAGCAGGAGGGAAAATCTCTGACTAAGCCGACGGTGGCGGCCATCACGGCTCGCAGCCACCATTCGGGGGTGGTCAACACCGCGTTCATGGATGGTTCCGTACACACCATCACCGACTCGATCGACCTGCCAACCTGGCGGGCACTCTCTACCCGCGCCGGCAAGGATCAGGTAAGCGGCGAGTTCTAGTCAAGCAGAGGCAGCGCAAGCCGGCGGGCGCCACCGGCCGGCTTGCGCATTTTTCTGCCTGATGCTCGGGTTCCCCGGTCCCGGGGTCGCTTTCCTCCCTGTACCGGCAGTCCGACTAGGACATTTCCGTGAGGATTGCTATAGTTCCGCCGCGCGGCGACCTGCGATCGATGCAGGCTGCGCGGTGGGTACTCGGCACATAGCAAGGGTCGATTGAATGTTCCAAATTGCGATGGCACGGGCATTTGCGGTGCTGGCGGTGATCGCGGCTGTCGCCGGTTGCAATTCGCAGGTGAAGCGGGACTGGTGGCCCTGGTACGAGCCCGATCAGACCGCCGAACTGGCAAAATACGGCCCGACCTCGGGTCAGAAGATCGAACGCCTGCAGGCGATCGCCAAGGACCTGGCGGCAAAACCGAATGAGGAAACACTGCACGCGCGCGTGTCCACCGAGCTTTCCGAGCAGATTCGCCAAGAGAGCGACCCCTTGGTGCGAGTGTCGATCGTGCGGACTTTAGGAGAAGCCCGGTCGCCGATGGCCAGCGCCGTTCTGGCAGCCGCGATGAAAGATCCGGATGATGATGCGCGGATCGCCGCATGCGAGTCTTTGGGTAAGAAAAACGATCCCGAGGCGATGCGTTTGTTGGGGGACAGCCTGGCCAGCGACACCAGTAGCGACGTGCGGGCATCTGCCGCGCGGGCGCTGGGAGCGATGCGAAACCCAGCGGCGGTGCCGCTCTTGGCGGTGGCGCTTGAGGACCCCGATCCGGCGCTGCAGTATCGAGCCGTCGAGTCGCTCAAGTTAGCCACGGGGAAGGACCTGGGGGACGATGTGCCGCGGTGGCGGGAGTACGCCAAGAATCCGGCGGCCGATGGGGGCGAGATCTCCCTCGCGGAGCGGTTGCGCCGTTTGTTCTAAATCTTCGCAGTAATGACCTTTGCGGAAATCGGCGGATTCTATCGCCGGTGTCGCTACGGGCCGCATAATTTGGCCCTTTGTCGATATCGCGGTTGCCCAAATCGCGCAATCCGAATCCCATTGAGTCGGTGCAGCGGCACGGCCGTCCGACCGATAAATCTTGGCGACTTGAAGAGGCGGCTTCCGTGAAATTCTCCGGGTTGGAGCCAGATGCAGGGAGTGTCTGTGATAAGTACGAAAGCGATGACGGGACGGGCGAAGATGCGTGCGGCGTTGACCTGGTCGATTGTGACATTGGCGGCGCTGGCTCTAACTCCACCCATCGGGGCCGCCAACCGCAAGGGAGCGCGACCAGCGCCGCGAGCCGCCGGTAGCCGCGCTTCTCAGCAACGCATGGCGCCGGCACCAACGTTGATGCCAACCCCGATTCCTCCCCAGCTTACGCCTGGACCGGAATCGGCGGAGTTCACCTTGCCCGAGCCGGGAGAGCTGCCGCCGGCGGAGGGGCCGATGCGAGCACTGTCCGATCCGCCAGCCGGCGACGAGGAGGCGGGGAGGGGCTGGCCGGCGACCGACAGTCCGGCAAATGGCAACCCGGCAGCCGACAACTCGGCCAACGACGCGGATGAATCGTTTTC
The DNA here is from genome assembly GCA_022842745.1 of Pirellulales bacterium. GTDB lineage: Bacteria > Planctomycetota > Planctomycetia > Pirellulales > JALHPA01 > JALHPA01. The sequence continues at coordinate 117 of JALHPA010000735.1, read as the reverse complement.
GAAACGCGTGTGGAAAGATGAAGAATCGGTCGAAACCGACTTTTCGGGCAACGTCGAGACGGAGGCAGCTCCCGGCGGAGAACCCGCGGAAATACCAGGCATCGGACCGGAGGCGGC
>JALHPA010000734.1 GCA_022842745.1 Pirellulales bacterium | reverse complement strand
TCTCCTGCACCTGCTTCCGCAACGCCAGCGCTAACTGCAAGATGAACAGCTCTTGATATACGAAACGCCGCCGGGCAGACTCCAGCGACGGCTTATCCGCCGGAAAATGGATCTCCGTTAGCGCCCGCTGCAATGGCCACAGGCCGTGTTCCTCACGGAACCGTTCGGGAAACACTTCCTCCAGCTCCGCCGCGTACGCGTCCAGCGCCGACCGCGTGAGCGACCGCACCTGCCCTTGGTTCAGCCCCTCCGTCAACGGATAAATCGGCAACAGCCGCCCGGCGGGCGTCTCCTCCTCCGCCTCGATCCATTGCACGTTGGGGTGAACTGCCTCCCATCGCGGTCCTTGCAGTTTCATCCGCCCCGACACGATCAGGTGCTGCCCGCACTGGAATTTCTCCCGAAGGTACGGCTGGTTGAACCAGATGCACCGCAGATAGTTCCCCCCTTCCCGCACCAACACCCCCAGGATCGACTTGCCGCTGCTCGTCCCCCGGCTGTCGACATCCTCCACCACTCCGCGCACGCTTTGCAGCCGGTTCTCCTCCAATGCCGCGATCGAGCGAAAGTCCGTGAGATCCTGGTAATCCCGCGGGAAACAGAACAACAAATCCCGCACTGACCGCAAACCCAGCCGGGCCAGCAATTCGGCCCGCGCGGGCCCCACCCCCTTCAGAAATTGCAGCGGCGTGGCCAACCGCTCGGCAATCGCTGGGGACGGCGGAGCATTCATGGCGCTTGGCGAAAGAGAGGCGAGCTCAGGCCGCCCGGGCCTTCGATCCAGTCTTGGAAAGTTGCTTCTGCAAGCACTCGATCGCCTGTTTAAGCTGCGGATCGTCCGTCGCAGGACTCGCCCCGTTCGTCGATTCTCCCTCGGCGCCCTTTCCGCTTCCCGAAGTGGCCAACGGAACCATGTCCCGCTGCTTCCGCGCGGAAAACACTCGCTCGAACTCCGTATCGTTGAGCCGGTACGAATACCCCTCATTCGGCGTCACGCCCCATTCGTCCTTTTCCGTCGCGTCCTTTTTGCGATGGATGTTCTTGTTGTTCGGTCGCCAGTAGTAGGCGGTCGTCAGCTTCAGATTGCTCTTCCCCCCCTCCACCTCGATCACATTCTGCACCGTTCCCTTGCCGTAGCTCCGCTCCCCCACCACGGTGGCCCGCCCGTGGTCCTGTAAACAGGCCGCGACAATCTCGCTGGCGCTCGCGCTATACCGATTCACCAGCACGACCATCGGAAAATCGGTGTACGGCGCGCCCCCTGTGGCCTCGAACTTGTGCTGAATCTCGTCGTCCCGCCCCCGCGTGCTCACGATCACTCCGCGCTCCAAAAACAGATCGCAGGTATGAATCGCCGATTCCAAAAATCCCCCTGGATTGTTCCGCAGGTCCAAAACTAAAGCGTCGATCCCCTCCGTGGCCAGATTCTGCATCACCTTGTCCAAGTGCTCGTTGGTGTGCTTGCCGAAGCTCAAAATCCGCACATAGGCAATCCGACGATCGTCGGCCAGGTGATAAATCCACGCCCCGTCCGAACGTCGCGCGTCCCCAATCACCGACTGCACCGAGATCGTCGCCCGTTCGATTCCCGCTAGCGTCACGGTCTGCCCTCCCCGCAACAGCGTCAGCGAGACCGGTTCGCCCACTTTTCCCTTGATCCGCTTCACCGCGTCGTCGTAGTCCAGCGCCTTCAAATCCTGCCCGTCCACCTGGGCGATGATATCCCCCGCCTGGACGCCGGCGCGATAGGCGGGCGTGTCGACCATCACCGCCGTCACGACCGGTTGACCGGAGCGTTCGTCGCGGGGCTTGATTTCGATTCCAATCCCGCCAAACTCCTGGTCCAAGGTCTCGCGAAACGCCGCCGACTCCTTCCGCGTGATAAAGGTCGAATTCTCGTCCAGTTTCCCCAGCATGCTCTGGACTGCCGTTTCAAACAGCCGCTCGGAGTCCACCTTTTCCACATAGCGGTTCTCGATGTGGTCCATCACCTCCGCGAAATAGCGGCCGTACGGATTGCGATCCTGCGCCCGGTAGCAAACCAGAGACACGATCGCCGACAACAAGATCACCAATATATTTTGCCGCGGCACGGGAAAGCCTACCAAGAAACGGGAAAAAACCGCCGCCAACGAACTATCCGACGGCCCACTTCATCCTAGCCCCCTGGCCTGCCGCCCGGCAAGCTCTTACCCAACAAACCCGCCCTCCTGACCCGCAACCATCGAACCGGAAGTACATCACCGGCCACCCCCGAAATACTTGCCCCCGGGCCGCCAGTTAGGGCAATGATGGCGCGAGGCAACCGATCAGCCTGACACGGGAAAACGCCGATTGAGGATTTGCCACTCGGGTGGCATACCACGATTCGAGTGCTTCGGGATGGAGCCGTGCGTGCAGGATGGGGATCGTAGGAGCATGTGTGGGTCTCGAGAGTTTGAGAGGGACTTAGGGCGAGGGCAAGAGGTGGGGGAGGGTGTTGCGAGGGGCAAAACGGGGGAAATTTGGTTGTGCGCGTTTTTTTTTCGCGGTGAAATCGTAGTTTGGCGTAAGGGGTTTCGGCGTATGGTAGTTGCGGAAGGGTCGGGGTTTGTCGAGGTACAGAATGTGTGCTTTTTGGAGGGCAACTGCGCTCGATGACCTTTGTGCGCGGTTGGGTGGTGGTG
>JALHPA010000733.1 GCA_022842745.1 Pirellulales bacterium | reverse complement strand
CTTCGGGCGCAAGAGGCCGCCGCTGACCAGTTCTCGAAGTACGTCGACGCGAAAGGGAATATCTCGCTCCCGGACGACTTCGAGACCCAGTTTGTTCACATCGGGACGATCGCCGTAGCAACGAAGAAAGATCAACCTGTTGACGAACTTCACGGCACGTACACGCGCCGAGAAGATCTGGCGGCGTTCCAGCGCGACGGAAAGTTCCCCGATGGAGCCATTCTCGTAAAAGACGTGCGCGCGGCAACTGGGGCCAAGCTGACCACGGGCGATGCGAGCTACGCGGCCGATGTCAAAATCTGGTTCGTCATGGTCAAGGACGCGAAGGGGCGGTTCCAAGAGAACGACCTCTGGGGTGACGGCTGGGGGTGGGCGCTTTTTGACGGTGCGGATCGCAAGACCCAGACCGCAACAGACTATCGTACCGATTGCCGTTCCTGCCATGTCCCGGCAAAAAAGAACGATTGGGTGTACACACAGTGCTACCCAGCGTTGAAGAGCAAAGCTACCCAGCGTTAAGGCGTAAAAATACACAATCGGCCTCCCGGCAACGACGCTGCAAGTGGCCCAGGCACTGCTGGTGAAACGCGTCCTCGAAGCGGTCGTAAGTGCTCCAGCCATCGTGAATCAGCGTGCCAGACCAGTCGAGGCCAAGCAGCCGTTCCGCGATGGCGGCACTGCGGTCGCCGACCTCGTGGCAAGTGGCAGTCTCCACCACACAGGTGTGCAGCCAGGCACTGTGTTCCCCCACGCGCCAGGCCGTTTCGTCCGGCACGACCCAGGGAGACTGTCGCACCGCCAGCCGGATTTGGCCGTATGCCGACTCAGCCTTCTTCGCCGTCCGCAACAAGCTGCGGATGCTGGTGGCCCGTGCGAGCGTGATGCCAAATACCGCATGGAAGAACTGTCGACACTTGCCGTGCGCCAGGCCGAGCCCCTTGTTCAGCGTGACCAAAGCGGCGTGGGCATCGGGGCCCAGCTGGCTGGCGGCGGTGCCCAACCACCGGACGCCGTGGGTGGCCACCCAAACGCAAACGCTCGAATCGTGGGCGATGATGTGGGCGCTATCCGAAAACAACCCCAGGGATTTCCGACCGATTCAGTTTTGCTGCGAGCCGTTAACCCAGGCAGCGCGAGACAGAGAGACCACCGAGAGTTTTGGCCCAAGACGGCTCGGCCAGGAAGACGAATTGGCGAGCCGGGCGTCGCGCGCGATAGGCTGAGAGCGTGGATTCGAGACTCGCGTCGCGACCGCAACTCGTTGCGACAACTGGTCCTAGAACGCGAAAAGGCCGACGTCTCTCGACGCCGGCCTTTCGTATAACCCGACGGTAGCCGGATTTCGCTACCGCCGATTCAAGTGGCGGGGACAGGATTCGAACCTGTGACCTCGAGGTTATGAGCCTCGCGAGCTACCGGGCTGCTCCACCCCGCGTCATGGATGCGATGGCTTGGGGCCAGCGATCACTTGGTAGGGGGATTATAGCAGAACTGGGCGGTGGGTCGAGGGGTTTGGTTTGGGAATTGCGAGCGGGGATTTGCGGCCGGTTGAATTGAGAGCGGGGGATTCAGAGGCTGTCGCTGCGCGATTGGGAAGGGTTATCCTTTGGGGGGTTCATCTGTCGTTTCTTCTGGGGTTTCTTCTTCGGTTTCTGTCTCTTCGGTTTCTAGGAGCATGTCGAGGGCGCGGAGGGCGATGGGCCAGGAGGGGTGGTCTTCGCGGTAGGTTTGCCACCAGCGGAGGAGTTTGTCGGCGACGATGGGGGCGGAGGACGGATCGCCTGGCGCGCCGGTGCGCCAAGCTTGGAGGGCAAACTGCAGCGTCGGGAGGTCGCAGGAGGTTAGCTCGACTTCTTGGGCGGCATCCAGGGAGGCGGCGGACATGCCCCAGGCGCCCAATTCGGCGGCGCGCTCGCGATTGAGATCGCCTTGATACCGGGGGAGCTCGAGGTTGAGCTGGGAGACGAGCCAGCCGAGGCGAACCACTTCGGGCAGATTGGGAAACGGATAAGCTAGGACGGCCTCGAAGACGATGACGTTGCCGCCCGCGAAGGCGCGGCCGCCGCCCCCCAGGAGCGGCGGGACGAGAACCACGTCGGCGGCCGGAGGCAGAAGGTCTGGATCGGTGAAGCGGCCGAGGGCTTTGAGCATGCCTGGGCCGCGGGCCTCCCATTGTTCCTGAAGGGGCTGGGTGCGGAGGCGGAGTTCGTCGAGGAGTTGGGGCTGGGCGGCTTTGAGGGCGCGGTCGAGGGCGTGGAGACGATCGGCGAGGCGATCGAGGTGGGGGGCGGCGTGGTGTTTACCGACGATTTTGAGGAGGGCGACCTCAACCAAGTGGCGGGAGACCTCGGCGTGGGCGCCGACGGCGAGCAATTGCGACCAGACGCGCTCAGCAGGGAGATCGGAGGAGGCGATGGCGCGGGCGAGGCGGTTGGCGGGCTCGCGCAGGATTTCCAGCCAGGGGGCGTCGACGACGGGGAGCTGGCGGCGGAGGCAATCGGCGGCGTAGATGGCACTGGCCGCCCAATTTGCCAGCCAGTGGAGGTGGGTCATGGGAGGTCGTGGCCGGAAAGATCAGGACGAAGATTGAGGACGACTGGTAGAGTCCGGTCGCGGGTCCGCAGGGGGCGGAGCGATCCGGACGGCGGGCCATCTTCTGCGATCCAC
>JALHPA010000732.1 GCA_022842745.1 Pirellulales bacterium | reverse complement strand
ACCTCGCCCGCCTCAAAGACGTTAGCGGCCTCGCCGCGGGCATGCGCTCGTTGCTTAGCCACGGCCAGCCAGGAGCACTGGCAGCCGCCGCTCGCGCCAAGGCCCTCGCTCTGCACACGCCGGCGATAGTTGCCGGGAGATACGCGCGGCTCATCGCGGAACTGGCCGTGGCGGCAAATCAGGGCCAGAAGTGAAAATAGTTCTGAACGCTCGCCAGCGCGTAGCCCGTGCGCCGATAGAGCCGGCAGGCCGGTTCGTTGGCCATTTGCGTGATGATGCTGGCCCGTTCCGCTCCCTGCGCCCGCATCCAGTCGTGGGCCGCCTCCATCAGGCTAGATCCCACCCCTTGCCCTCGGTGCCGGGGTGAGACGGCGATCAAGCCGATGCTGCCGGCCCCGTCCGCGGCGGAAAGCGTGACCATTCCCGCCAACTCCGCCCCCTCGGCTTCGTCCCGTTCGTTCTCAGTTTGCCGGTCGGGACCGCTCGTTTCGGCCACCAACACCTCGTTCGCGATCTCCCGTCGCACGCTACGCTCAATCCAGATCCGGTACAGCTCTACGAACTTCTCTCGCGGTACGTCCGGGTCGACGCTGAACCGGGACCAACCCCCTGCTTGAACCGCCAGTTCGATCAGGCTCGGACACAATCGCGCCGCGGTATACGAGCGCACGCAGCAGCCCGCGGTGCGACTGGTGCTATCCCGTTCGCCGCGGACCAGCGACCGCTCGAACCGCGCCCTCCGATCCACCAGCCGGCCGCGAAACTCCGCCAGCAACTCGTCGCTCGGCGAGTCGTTTTCCGCGGTCACCAGAAACAGCAGCCGGTACCGGTCCCGCTTCGCCATCCGCAAAACCTGCCGCAATTCCGCGTCGGTCGAATAATGAGGCGCGATCCTCCCCACGGGAAAGCCAAAATGCCGGCTGTCCCAGTCGAGACGCGCAATCGGCTCGTGGGTGTCCGGCGGCGGGACCGCGACCAGATCGGAAGTCCATACTTTCGGAATCAATTCAACCGCCCTGCACGTTCCATGAAGGGTGAAGGAGGAGGAGGGCACGCCACACAATGGCGCCCCAATCTGCCAGGCATCACGCCGCCAACCGGCGAGTCGCCTTGCGCGACAGGAAAGCCTGAACTTCGTCCACGACTTCCATCTGATCCTGCTCGGTAAGGTCGTAGTAAAACGGCAGCCGCACCAGTCGGTCGCTCAAATCCTCCGTGACCGGAAGATCCCCCTGCCGGTAGCCGAATTGCTGTCCCACCGGCGCGGTATGCAGGGGCACGTAGTGGAACACCGCCAGAATCCCCTTCTGCTTCAAGTGCGCTAGCAGTTGGCTCCGCGCTTCGAGACTCGGCAACAGCAGGTAAAACATGTGGTAGTTGGATTGACAGTCGGCCGGAATGCGCGGCAGCCGCACCAGCCCCTCCGCCTCCAACGGCTGCAAATGATGCTGATAAAACTGGTAAATTTCCTTCCGCCGTTCGGCAATATGATTGCGCAGCTCCAATTGCCCGTACAGGAACGCGCTCGATAGCTCGCTCGGTACGTAGGACGAACCGACGTCCACCCACGTATACTTGTCGACCATCCCCCGGAAAAACCGGCTGCGGTTGGTCCCCTTCTCGCGAATGATCTCCGCCCGGTCCACCTTGCTGGGATCATTGATGCACAATGCCCCCCCCTCGCCGCAGATGTAGTTCTTCGTCTCGTGAAAACTATAACATCCAAGCTGCCCGATGCTCCCCAGCGCCCGCCCCTTGTAGCTGGCGTTCACTCCCTGGGCCGCGTCCTCGATCACCTGCAACCGGTGCTTCGCCGCGATCGCCTGGATCCGGTCCATTTCGCAGCCCACTCCCGCATAGTGGACTGGCATGATCGCCCGCGTGCGGTCGGTAATCGCCCCCTCGATCAGCTCCTCGTTCAAATTCAAGGTGTCGGGGCGAATATCCACAAAAGCCGGACGCACGCCGATCCGAGCCACCGCGTTGGCCGTCGATACGAACGTGTACGACGGCATGATCACTTCGTCCCCGGGGCGCAAATCGCACAAGATCGCCGCCATCTCCAATGCCGCCGTGCAGGACGGCGTCATCAGCACCTTCTGGATGCGGTACTCCCGCTCCATCATTTCAGCGCAGGACTTGGTGAAGTGCCCATCCCCCGCGATCTTGCCCCCCGTCACCGCTTGGGCAATGTAGAACAACTCTTTTCCGGCAATGAACGGTCGATTGAATGGAATTCGAGGCGCCATGCACTCCCCCATCCTGGGTTGATGATGCGATGATGTGTGCGGCCAAATCCTTCTGGCCCCAAATCCTTCTGGCTTCTGTCGTCACCGCTGCCGGCCGGCCTGCGGCGCCGAACCGGATTGGTTTCGACGAATGCGGGCGGCCGCCAACGTGGCGGCGAATTATGGCGGAACCCCCTGGCCCCGACAAGGCCACCTTAAACCCCTGTTTCTGGCCATTCTGGCCCCCGCCATCCCCTCCCTCCGCTGGCCCGTCCTCCACGATCCAACCGTTCGACTTGTTACCATCCCCAGGATCATCCCGGCGCCCCAAACGCCTCAAAACCCTGCCGCTAGGCCGCGCAAAAGAATTTTCTCCCCGCCACGCAACTTTTTCCTGGCCGGTTCGATAATGGTATCGAAAGCAAGTTTGACGCGGCGGCCCGGC
>JALHPA010000731.1 GCA_022842745.1 Pirellulales bacterium | reverse complement strand
TGGTAAGCGACGATCTGATGGACATGGATGCCGGCGGATTGAAGTTGCTCGGACAAGACTTCGCGTCCGCGGCTGGCCCGCACGAGAAGCGCTTGGACCGGTTGGCCAGGTTCGCTGCCGGCCGAGCGAGAGGACTCGGAACGGAGCGCCAAGGCGAGGGCTTCGGCACGAAATTCATCCGGCTGGAGGTCCGCGCGAAGGTGGTACCGGGCCAGCTCGGCGGCGGTGCCGGGACCGATAACCGCCAGGCGGGCCGAACCGATCCGGCGGAGGTCCGCGCCGGTCTGAAGCAGCCGATCCAGAAAGTAGCGGACGCCGTTGGCGCTTGAAAAGACGATCCAATCGAAGTTGTTCAGGCGGCGGAGCGCCTCGTCCACGGGGCGCCAGTCGGCGGGGGGAAGGATCCCGATCGCCGGCTGAACCCAGCACTCCGCTCCCAGTTCGGTCAGCGGTCGAACGAGGGCCTGGTTCTGGTGTGCGGGGCGCGTGACCAGAATACGCTGGCCGTAAAGGGGGCGGGAATTGAACCAATTGCTCGATGGGAGGAGGGCGGCGACTTCGCCGATGACGACCAGCACGGGGGGCCGCAAGCGCGATTCCGCGATGACCGACGCCGCCGTGCCGAGGGTACACGAAATAAGCTGCTGATCGGGCCAGGTGCAACGGCGGAGAATGGCGGCGGGGGTGGACGGGGGTTTCCCGGCTGCAACGAGCGCGGCGGTCCAAACGGGAGCGGTCGTCACCCCCATATAGACCACCAGCGTGCCCGGAAAAGCGGCCAAGGAAGCGAAATCGAGGGAGGGATCGATTTTGTCGGCCTGTTCGTGGCCGGTGACGAAGGCCACGGCCGAGGCGGCGCCGCGCTGGGTGATGGGAAGTTCACAATAACAGACACCGGCCAGTGCGGCGGTGACACCAGGGACGATTTCGTAGCGGATGCCTGCGGCGCGCAGGGAGGCAAGTTCCTCGGACAGGTGCGCAAAGACCGCGGGGTCGCCCCCCTTGAGCCGGACGACGCGCAGGCCCTGTCGAGCTAGCTCGATGAGCCGCTGGTTGATTTCGTCCTGGGTCCAAACGTGGTCTTTGCCGTGACGGCCAAGGCTGATGCGAATGGCCGCCGGGGGCGCGTGATCCAACAGGCGGGGATTGGCCAGCGAGTCGTACAGGACCGCGTCGGCGGAGGCCAGGCATTCCACCCCCCGCCAGGTGATCAGACCGGGATCGCCGGGGCCGGCCCCAACCAGCATGACGTATCCAGAATTCGGGGTCGGAACATTCATGGCCGGAAGCGGTGCTCAACGCCAAAGCGGGAGCGGAGGGGGTGCAAGGCGGGGAGTCGCAGGGCGAAGCAGGATGGGAACTTTGTGCTGGGAAGGCCCGATTGCTAGAATATCAAATACGGGGCAACGGAGCATGTCGAACAAGACCGAGCCCTCCTGCCACGAATTGCCCGCCAACGGGCCGAGTCGGCAATTATGGCCATCGAACCGAGCCGCACTGCGCATCTGACGCCCCCGATTGCTTCGGCATCCGGTCCGGAGGTTGCCCCTGCGCTGAGACGGCGTCTCCAGACGTGGTACGCGCACGGGCAAGAGAAAGCGCAAGCAGGGAGTTTCGATTACGCCACGGACCTGTTCCAGCAATGCGTGGAGGGGGATCCTAGCAGCGTGGACTTTGTGCAGGCGTTTTTGCACAATCTGCACCGCAGATACGGGAACAATCGCAAAGGGGCGTCGTTTGCGGCGATCAAAGGGGCCTCGACGCGGGCGGGGCTGAAGAAGGCGGCCATGAAGAAGGATTGGCCGTCGATATTGAAGCACGGCTTGGAGTTGTTGAAGCTCAACCCGTGGGATGCCGGGGTGTTGGTGCAGGTGGCGCATGCGTGCGACGCGCTGAACTGCCTCGAGGCGGAGCTGGGATGGCTGCGGGCGGCGTTGGACGTCGATCCCAAGGATCCGGACGTGAATCGGGAATGCGCAATTGCCTTGGGGAAACAGGGGGATTTCGACCAATCGATCGCCTGCTGGGCGCGGGTGGAAAAGGCGCGGCCGAACAACGAGGAAGCGCAGCGGGCAATTTCACAAATGCAGGTTCGCAAGACCGAGGCGCAATACGTTCAGCGGCAGGCGGACAAGGCGGCGTTGCTGGCGGCCGAGGACGCGAACGAAGGGCCGGGCCGGACGGCGATGAAATTCACGCGGCAGCAAGTGTTGCAGCAGGAAATCAACTCCAATCCGGCGAATTTGGACGCGTACATCGAACTGGCCGAATTGCATGCGCGCGAAGATCGCTACCAAGAGGCGGAGCGGATCTTGCGCGCGGGATTGGATGCCTCGGGGGGGGATTTGAAGATCCGGGAGCAGTTGGAAGACATGGGGCTAAGGCGCGCGCGGCAGCAAGTGGCGATCGCCGAGCGGCGCGCGGAGGGGGACGGCAGCGAGCAGGCGATCGACCTGTACCGGCGAATGCTGGCGGAATTGAATCAGTTGGAAGTCGAGGTGTTTCGCAGCCGGGTGGAGCGGTATCCGCACGTGACGACGTGGAAGATCGAGCTGGGAATTCGGTTGAAGCGAGCGGGCAACTTCAACGAAGCGATCAAGGCTTTGCAGGAAGCGCGGAACGACCCGCGGCGGCTCGGCACGGTCTTGCTGGAACTGGGGGAGTGCTTCCAGCAAA
>JALHPA010000730.1 GCA_022842745.1 Pirellulales bacterium | reverse complement strand
AGCCGTGCAACTCCGTCCCATCGTGGGCCTGAAACCAGGCGTCTTCAAACGCCAGGCCGGAGGGAGACCAATCGCCCTCAGGATACGGCGATGGCTGAAACACGATCGCCTGCTCAAGCGGCAGGAGCGGCGACAGTTGCCCCGAAACGCGGCAGCCGGTCGCGACCAGCAGAAATAGTGGCGCTAGCCGAAAGCCGAGTTTTTGTGGCCAAGCCATCCGTGCTGACTGAACGTGAGCGGTCTTTCGACCAAAGATCTTCGCGATCGACCGGAGAATAGCGAGGCCCTATGGGGAAGTAAATAGAGAAAAAGACCGCTCACTTTATCTGCTTTATCTCGAAATTTTCTCTATTTCCCTCTCTGATTCCTGTCCGATCAAAAGTGTCATCTGCGCACGACAATCAGCCAGTCTTCCCGCAAATCGGCCGGCGCATTGCCAAGCATTGCGGTTTTGCCCCCGTCCACCAAGTTCACGGAGCCTTTCAAGAGCGCGCCGCCGGATCGCGGGTTAAACCATCGGACGGTGAAGCCCCCCTTCTCGCCGGAAAGGTCAAGATCGGCGCTCCCTCCGTTCGGCAGATACACAAGATATATCTCCCCCCGTTTGGCGAAACAGAATTTCGAGTTATCGTTCCCCAGGTTACCCACAAGCGCGTTGCTGTTCGTCATCTCCCAAAAGGGAACGTGTTCGGTCCGAAAGAACTCCACCGCAATGCGGCAAAAGTCCCAGCTCTTGTCGCGGCTTCGGAAGTCTTCGCACACCAGATCGTTCTCCGGCAGCGCGTACCCAAAGTAGTATTCCACCCCTGCGCCACCCGCCATCAGATTGCCCCACAGCGTGAACTTGCGAATGTCGTGCATCGTATAGGGCTTCGTATCGGACTTTGAAGCTACGTTCCCGTCGGCCTCAGAACCAGTCGGCGCTTTCTCCACCGCAATGCCGTCGTGCCCTCGGTAGCCGGCGTCCGGGGGGACGCCCAAACTGGCGGGATTCTGCTCGTCGTTCGCGACGACCCACGGGCGGCCGGCGGCCGACGACTCTCGTCGCCACTGCAAAGTCCGCTGATGGACGCTGCTCCAAGCGTTCTGCAACGACACGCCGGTCAGTGGGGACGTATCCCCCAACAGCGGCCGATACACCTTCTCCTGCTCGGGCGGGAACGTGTGCAGGACCACGGGATGCTGGTACGGATCGGTGTCGTGGAGATACTTCGCCATGGCGCGGACTTCGTCGCTGCTCTGAGTATTCTCCTCGCCGATGTTCCAGTTCAATGCGAGTGCATGACCGTACCGGGCGATCAACTCGCGGCAATATAACTTCCGCTCGACGTCGAGTCGGCCTCCGTCGAGTGCCGCCGGCACTATGCCAACCTTGCGATCGTCGCCCAGACGGTTGTCATCCATCTCATTCTCTTGCAGCTTGAAATGCAGATGCAGACCGCGCTGGGTGGCGTGATCGAACACCACTCCCCATTGATCGAGCTTCGAGGCATCGTAGTGCAGCTTCGCATCGCGCTCGACAAAGGGCCAGACATTATCGCCGTCGCCCCCGGCGTTGTACGTGAGAAACGAAAACGCGTTGACCCCCTTGCCCGCAAGGTAATTCAGCGCGCCAATCAGCCCCTTCCCCTTACCATCCCCCCAAGTCGGATCTCCCGGCTTCCAATCGGCCACGTGCGGCGACCACGTCTTGAGCGGGGCAATGTCGGGCTTGCCCCCCTTGGTATTGTCGAAGTCGGAATAAGCCAACAGTGTTTCGGGCGCGTCCGGACCAGCCTTGAGGAAATACTTCTTCGACCCGGCAAATTGGAGATAATGTTTGCCGACGTAGCGCAGCCGACCGTGAGCGCGAAAGTCGCGGCCCGTTTTATCCGTCTCCCCGATCGTGAAGCTGCCGCTAATGCCATCGAACGGCTTCCACGCCTCGCCGCCCCCCTCAATCGCCGCGTTCTTCCCCCGCGCGAACGACACGGAGTATTTCCAGTCGCCCGCTTTATCGGGCGAGAGGTGGGCCCGCCATTTCGTCCCCGATTCGGCCGAGCTATTGCCCGCCTGGCCGTCCGCCGCGAAGTAACCCGGCGCCTTGTAGCTTGGCGTGCCGCTCTCGTGAGTAAACGTGACGTGGAAAGCAAAATCGGTGAACGGGTTCGGCGCCTTATCGCGTTCGTGCGCGAACGGCCCATCGAGCGTGAGCGTAACCTTGTGCCACTGTTTGAGCTCGCCTTCTATGGCGACCGCCGCGGCGCCGTCGGGCTGCCGGTCGACGACTTGCCCCTCCGCGTTCGCTCCCTGGGCAACAGCCCCCATCGCCGCGAGCCAAACAAGCACTACCCTCGGCCTCATCTTCATTTGCGAAATCCCTTTTCCGTGCCGGAGCGTTGGCCGTTGTCTTTGAGATCGCCGCGCGTCCACTCGCGGGCGATTTCCAGATCGGCGGCGACCTTCTCGGTCAACGCCGTCACATCCACATAGCCCACTCGGTTGTAAAGCGCAGGCACGTACTGGGCGTCGCGAACGGCGGCGTACCGCTTCCAGTGGCCCAGGGCATCCCCAAGATGGCGCAGCGCGGCGTCGCGCTCGAACGGATCGCCGCTCGAATCAAACAGTGCCAGCGCGCATGCCCCGCGAATCTTGGCCGCATAGTAACGGCCCAGCCAGGCCAGCGCCTCGCTGTCGTTCACGGTCT
>JALHPA010000729.1 GCA_022842745.1 Pirellulales bacterium | reverse complement strand
CGGAGGCGCTCTTGGTCCCGACGCGGATATATGTCCGCGCTGTGCGAAAGGTGCTGGCCAACTACCGGGTGAAGAGCGTGATTCACGGGATTGCCCATATTACCGGCGGGGGACTGCACGAGAACCTGGAGCGGATTTTGCCCCAGGGAGCACGGGCCAGGATTGCGCGCGACAGTTGGCCCTTGCCGCCGGTGTTCGGCTGGCTGCAGCGGTTGGGAGGTGTGGCGACGGAGGAGATGGAGCAGGTGTTCAATATGGGGATTGGCCTGGTGCTGGTCGTGAGCGAGTATTTCGCCGACAGCATTCAGGGGCAGCTTGCGGAAGTGGGAACACCGAGTTCGATCATTGGACGGATCGAGGCCGGGGAACGGGGCGTCAGTTGGGCCGGCGAGGGAATGTAAGTGGCCGGGCGGCGTTGGGGCTTCGGCGAGCGGCAGGCGGAAGGGTAAAATCTCTGGGGCGGACGGTCGCAGCGGAGGACTCCGGCAGGCGCAGGGTTTGCAGCCAATTTCAGGGAGTTCGACCGGGGGTCGGTTGGCCGGATTGGTGGCGCGGGGTCGATTGCTGGCCGGACGGCGGAAACGGCTCGAAAATCCACCTGGTGAAGGAGGCCGCGGACCTCGGCTTGGACCCAAATCTTTCCCCAGCGAGACTTTTGGGAACCAAAGTCAAGGACGGTTCGTCAGATTCCGTGGAGATGCGGATGCGGCGGCGGTGAGCTGCCGGCGCCCCCGTTTGGCTCAAAATAGGAGCGAAAGCCATGTTAACGCGCGCGATTCGCCTGGTGGTGGGACTGGGTTGCCTGTGGGGGATGATGTCGTTTTCCACGTGGGCGAAGGCTCAGGGGTTATTGATTCACGTGCAACCGGCGGATCACGTGCCGTTGCCGCGGCCGATCATTATCATTCCGCCCCATCCCCATCCGCGGCCGATTCCGCGCCCGGTTCCGGTTCCAGAGAGCACGTACAAGATCAAATCGCTCGATGTCTCGGCCAAGCTGAGCGACCAGATCGCGCGGGTGCAGGTGTCGCAGTCGTTTGTGAACACCGGGAGCCGGCAGATGGAGGTGGCGTTTGTTTTTCCCCTTCCCTACGACGGGGCGATCGATCAATTGACCCTGCTGGTGGATGGCAAGGAATTTCCCGCGAAACTGCTGGACGCCAAGCAAGCGCGCGAGCAGTACGAGGCGATCGTGCGGAAGAACCAGGATCCGGCGCTGTTGGAATGGATGGGGACGGGGATGTTCAAGACGAGCGTGTTTCCCGTGCCGCCCGGGGCGGAGCGGAAGGTTACGCTGCGATACAGCCAACTCTGCCGGAACGTCAACGGCTTGACCGATTTCCTGTTTCCGCTGTCGACCGCGAAGTATACCTCCCATCCGGTGGAAGAGGTGAAGATCGGGCTGTCGATCGAGAGCCAGGTGGACATCAAGAACGTGTATAGCCCGAGCCACACGGTGGACATCAAGCGGCCGGACAACAAGCACGCCCAGATCAGCTACAGCGCCAAGAACGAAGTTCCAACGGCGGATTTTCGGCTCTTGTTTGACGTGGGGAAGGAGAAGGTAGGGGCATCGGTGGTGAGCTACCGGCCGTCGGAGGGCGAGGATGGATACGTATTGCTGCTGGCCAGTCCGGCGATCAAGGCGGCGGATGAGGAGCGGCCGAAGAAGACGGTGCTCTTGGTGCTGGATCGCTCGGGGAGCATGAGCGGGGAGAAGATCGAGCAGGCGAAGAATGCCTTGAAATTTGTGCTGAACAACTTGCGCGAGGGGGATACGTTCAACGTGATCGCTTACGACAGCGAGGTGGAGAGCTGGCGGCCGGAGTTGCAGAAGTTCGACGAAGCAAGCCGGAAAGCCGCGCTCGGTTTCGTCGAGGGGATATACGCCGGAGGGAGCACGAATATCAACGGAGCGCTATCGTCGGCGTTGAACCAGTTGAAGGATAGCAGCCGGCCGTCGTTTGTGCTGTTCTTCACCGATGGATTGCCGACCGTGGGGGAAACGAACGAGGGGAAGATTCTGGCCAACGCCAAGCAGGCGAACCGGGTGCGGGCGCGGGTGTTCGCGTTTGGCGTCGGCTATGACCTCAATGCCCGGCTGCTGGACAAACTGGTGCGGGAGAATCATGGGCAGAGCGAATTCGTTCGGCCGAGCGAGAATATCGAGTCGAGCGTGAGCCGCTTGTACGAGCGGATCGGGGCGCCGGTGCTGACGGATTTGGCGATTCGATTTGACGTGGAGGGAGCGAAGACGGAGGAGGGATCGATCGTCAACCGGCAATATCCGAAGGAAGTGACTGATTTGTTCGCCGGGGAGCAATTGGTGGTCGTCGCGCGGTACAAAAAACCAGGGGACGCGAAGGTGACGATCACGGGGCAGGTGGGAACCAACGAGCAGAAGTTCGATTTTCCGGCCAAGCTGGTCGACAAGAGCGGCGACGATTCGCAGGCCTTTGTCGAAAAGCTGTGGGCCATGCGGCGGGTAGGGGAGATCATCGATGAGCTGGACATCAAGGGAAAGAACGAGGAGCTGGTCAAGGAATTGGTCGGTCTGTCGACCAAGCACGGGATATTGACCCCGTATACGTCCTTTTTGGCCGATGAGAACATCAATACCCGCGACCTGGCGACCTCTTTCCGAGAAGCGGACCGGCGACTGGATCGGTTGAGCGCCGTGGGGGGGG
>JALHPA010000728.1 GCA_022842745.1 Pirellulales bacterium | reverse complement strand
GGAAACTTCGGGCTGGAACGGTCGCGAGATAGACATCCTTTCGCCTCTCAATTTCTTGAGCCTTTCGAAACCGGCTTCCTGATTCGCGGATTCGATTGCGAGTTTCCGCCGCCGCTGGTTACAATCTGGCAACGGTCGATTGCTTTTCTTGGAGGTTTTGCATGTTCTCGTGGTCTCCTCTCCGGCTACGTTTTGGGGGCCACCCTACGCGCTCCCGCTCTTCATTTCGCACTGCCTTCACGCTGGTTGAATTGCTTGTGGTGATCGCCATTATCGGCGTCCTCGTCGCGCTCCTCTTGCCCGCCGTGCAAGCCGCTCGTGAGTCGGCTCGGCGGGTGCAGTGCAGCAACCACTTGAAGCAGATCGGTCTGGCAGTCCACAACTTTCACGATACGACGTTGAAGCTCCCTCCAGTCCATTTGGGTGGGCCAGGCAGCGTCTATCGCTCCGGCACCGGGTTCATCGTGCTGCTCCCTTACCTGGAACAGCAGGCCCTGTTCGAGAAGTTCGATACGACGACGGAATACAATCTGAGCACCAATCCCGCCGCGGCGGCGCTGCCAGGCGCTAGTTTGAATGTTTATCAATGCCCGTCGCGGAGTCGTCAGAAGGGAAGAATGTCGGACGCCAATCCGCAGGTTGGCGCCACCGGCGATTATGCGTTTTGCAGCGTGGCCACGGCAAACTTTCAACATCAGCACCAGTCACACACCGACGTCCTCTTCGGCATGATGGTCGGCGCGGCCAGCAAGCCGAACGGCACGCATTGGCAGTCGCGACTGGCATTCAAAGACACGACCGACGGGACCTCGAATGTCGCAATGATCGGCGAGAAACACATTTACGTGCGCGATTTGTACAAAGGTGGCTCCACCGGTGGCAGCGCGGATGGGAACATCTATATCACTGAACAGACTACCTGGTACGAGTGCCACAGCGTGCGCAATATGGACCATCAAGACGGCATCTCTCGCGGCCTGCAGGACAACTTCTCGTTTGAGCGCTATAAGATGTTCGGCAGCGCTCACCCGGAAATCTGCATGTTCGTGATGGGGGACGGCGCTGTGCGCGGAATTCGCCGCACAATCAATCGCAGCATCCTGCGGATGCTCGGCGATCGTCGCGATGGCGAAGTAATTCCCAACATCGATTAGGCAACCCGATTCAGGCATCTCGATTCAGGCAACTCATGCACAAACTCCTCGCGCTCGCCGGGCTGGCGATCTTGATCACCGGCTGCGGTGCGTCCATGGTCAACGTCCAAGGGACCGTCACGCTCGACGGCCAGCCGCTCCCCAACGTGAACGTCACCTACGAAGATTCCGTGAAACAAATCCGCGCTTCCGGTGTGACCGACTCCGCGGGCAAGTACCGCTTGTCGACCCAGGCCAAGGATGACGGAGCGCCGCCAGGGACCTATCAGGTCGCGGTCATTCAGCCGGGACCGGCAGACAGCAGCCAAACCGCCCCGCAGGCCCGACTGTTCCCCGAGAAATATGAACGGATCGAAACGTCGGGACTGACGAAGATGGTGCAATCCGCTAGCGACAACTATGACATTCAGCTCTCGCAGCAGTGAGCAATGGATTGGGCTGACAATCGGTTCTTTGCCCAGTGCCGAGCTGGCTTTTCGCTCGACTTTTCTGGCTTTCGTATTTGACACGACAGTTTGACTCGGTTACCTTCACCCATTGGATTGATTGGATGGGTGTGCGCCCTGCCATTCGGTCTCCCTCCCAACGCAATGAGCACTCTCTGGCAGAGATTGCTCCCAGCCTTGTTTCCTGTCCCCACCTCAATATCCGCTAGATTATTCCTTCCCTGGAGAATGGTTATGAAGTGTGCCGGTAATCGCATGAGTCGTCGTTCGCTCCTCACTGTCGGCGCGATCGGCGGGCTGGGGCTGACTCTGGGCAATTTTCTGCAGATGCGGGCCGCCCGCGCGGACCTGAAGCATTACGACTTCCTCCCCGCCAAAGCCCAGAGCGTCATTCATATCTATCTGCCGGGCGGCATGGCCCATCAGGAATCGTTCGACCCGAAGCCGTATTCTCCGCTCGAATATCGCGGCGAACTGAACCCGATCAAGACAAACACCGGCGAGCAGTTCTGCGAAACGCTGCCGCAACTGGCGAGCATCGCCGATAAAATCGCCGTCATCCGCTCGATGACCCACGGCGAAGCGGCCCACGAGCGCGGCACGCACAACATGTTCACCGGTTACCGGCCGAGCCCCGCGCTGAACTATCCCAGCATGGGCAGTGTTGTCAGCCATGAATATGGCCCGCGCAACAACCTCCCTCCTTACGTGTGCATCCCCAGCGTGCCGAACGAGTTTGCCAGCAATGGCTATCTCAGCTCGTCGTATGCTCCGTTCAGCCTGGGCGCCGATCCAGCCAACAACGGCTTCCGCGTGCAGGATTTGAATCTGCCGAATGGCGTGACCGAAGAGCGGTTCACTCGCCGGCGCACGGCCCTTGAAGCGGTCAACGACCACTTCACCCGGATGGACAAGTCGGACAACGTCGGCGCGATGAACACGTTCTATGAACGGGCTTACAGCTTGATCAGCAGTAAGCAAGCCCGCGAAGCGTTCAACATCGAAGCCGAGGACGCCAAGCTTCGTGACGAATACGGCCGCAACACAGCCGGTCAACGCTTGCTCATGGCCCGCCGCCTGGTTGGTGCCGGTG
>JALHPA010000727.1 GCA_022842745.1 Pirellulales bacterium | reverse complement strand
AGACGGCCACGGCCACCACCAAATGTCCGGACGCCTTGCCCGCCGGGCCTTCGACCTGGCCGCCGATCCCGCAGCGTTTCCCGATCAGATCAAGAATGAAGGACTGCGCCCTTGGCGCTCCGCCAAGCTCTACCACGGCAACGTCCAGCCCAAGCGCGACGGCGAACAGGGGTGGACCCTGGCCCTTGACGTCGGTCGCTACGATCCGATCCTCGGCCGCACCTATTCCCAGCTTGCCCGCATCGGGCTCGGCTTTCAGCGCTCCCAAGGCATGAATTTTTTCGACGCCCCAGCCGGACCCGCGATCGCCTACTACGCGCGAATCGACCCTCCGACCGACAAAACGCGCCCCCCGCGCGAAACCTCCTTCTTCGACGGCTTGGATTGCACCGTCGAGGGATTGTCCAAGAACCTCTCCCGCCCCTCGATCGAATTCACCGCCGCGCTCGCCGAACTCCAGACCAAGATCACCGCGGCGGTCCAGCGAAAGTCCAAACAGGAAATAACCCCGCTCGTCGATGCCCTGCGCGCCGCCGCCCACGCCGAAACCGCCTTCCCCACCTCCCGCGAAACAACCGCCCGCGACGACTCAGCGGATGATCGCCCGGTGGACACTGACGCGATCCGCGTCCAACTCCGCCGCGTCCGGACCAATCTCGAATCCGCCCTCATCGCCGCCCTGGGGCTGGATTTCCGCGCCGTTGCCTTCGCCCCGGCCCAGGCATCCGGCGACGAATTCCCCCGCGGCGCCTCCGGCTTCGAGTACGCCACAGCGGCCGATGACTACGTCGTCTGCACGAGCCTCGTCCACCACGGCCCCCAGCCGATCCGCCTCAAGTCCCAACGCCTGGTCCTTCCCAAGGGACCAATCCGCGCCGAACCCCTGCCCAGCACGCCATCCAGCCCAACTAACGACCCGGCCAACGTCGCGCCCGGTCAACCGCGCGTCGAGCGCTTCCGCCTCCCCGGCGCGTCCTTGCCCCCACCCACTCGTCCCTATTGGTCGCGCCCGTCGCTGCGCCAGGCCCGCTACGACCTCGATCCCGCACTAGTCTCCCCAACGGCGCTCCATACTCCGTTGCCCGCCCCCCCTGTCGTCGCCACCGCGGAACTGGAGTTCCAAGGCGCACTTCTCACCGTGGAAATTCCCGTAACCGTCCGCGTCGACCGCCCCGAATGGGGCCCCCAGGAGTCTCCGCTGTCGGTCGTTCCTCAGTTGAGCATCGACCTCGATCGCGAATTTGCCGTCGTTCCCGCTACATCGGCGACGCACACCGTTCGCGCCACGATCCGCAACTACGGCGCATCGCCCGCTCAAGGGGAACTGTCCTTGCAAACTCCGCCCGGCTGGAAATACCTTCCCGCCTCGCAACCCTTCCACTTCTCGAAGCTGGGCGAGTCCGTCGAGTTGGAATTTACCCTGCAAGTCCCAGCCGAAGCACAAATCAAGAATTCGCCCCCCGCCCAAATCCGCGCGACCGCCACTACCACCACCGGCCAGAAGTTCCACGAGGGCTTTGTCACGATCACGCATCGCGACCTGGACCGCGTTCATTACTTCCAACCCGCGGTCCAGCGCGTCCAAGTCGCCGATCTCAAATTCCCCCCTGATCTCCGCATTGCCTACGTCGCTGGCACCGGCGACGAAGTTCCTCTCGCCCTCGCGGGACTCGGACTGAAAGTCAAATCCCTCTCCGCGGCCGACCTCGCCACCTTCCCGCTCGACGATTTCGACGCTGTACTGATCGGCGTGCGGGCATACGCCGTCCGCGACGACCTCATCCAGGCCAACTCCCGCCTGCTCGAGTACGTCGACCGTGGCGGCGTGATGGTGGTTCAATACCAGACGCCCGAATTCGATCGCAACTTCGGTCCGTTTCCGTACCGCATGGGGGGCAATCCCGAAGAGGTCAGCGAGGAAGACGCCGCCGTCACGATCCTCAAGCCGGACCATCCCCTCCTTGCCGCCCCCAACAAAATCACCCCCTCCGACTTCGACGGCTGGATCGAGCAACGGGGCAGCAAGTTCCTCAGCGAATGGGACGAACGGTACGTCCCCCTCTTGGAATGCCACGACACGGGCCAGCCCCCCCAACGCGGCGGCCTCTTGGTCGCCCGCCACGGTAAGGGCGTATACATCTACGCCGCCTACTCCTGGTACCGCCAACTGCCGCAAGGAGTTCCCGGCGCTTATCGCATCCTCCTCAACCTCTTATCCGCCAAGCGCACCATGACCCGCTAGCGCTTGTTTCGCGCAATTTCCTCGTCCATTTTTGGCATTTTGATGTCCAGAAATCACGTTCGGCCCTGTGCCGCAAAAATGCCCCGCCCCGTTGCGCTCCTGCTTGCCCCCTGCCGCGCGATGGCGTATTCTGATGGGAGTTCGATTCCCGCCTGCACATTCCGGATACCCGGATATCTTTCCCGCCATTGGGAGACCCCGTGCGATGAAGTCGTCCTTTCGGCCTATTGCAATTCTTGTTTGGACAGGCATCGCCCTCGCCGCTGCCCCTTGGGCCGCCGAGTCGGCGCAGCCGTCCGCATCCAAGGCCCAACCCGCCGCTCGCGCCCCCGCGCCCGGCGCGTCCAAAGCCACTTCCAAGGCCGCTGCCAAAGCGGCGGAAAAATCGCCTCCCTCGGCAGGCGTTAGTTCCCCAGCCCGGAACGCCGCGGCCGCCCCGTCGCCAGCTCCCTCCG
>JALHPA010000726.1 GCA_022842745.1 Pirellulales bacterium | reverse complement strand
GATATCGGAGATTTTTCAGTGGTCCTTCTGGTTGTAAGCTGGTTCCCAGTTGGCTGATTTGCTCGCCGAGGTGAAATCGTCCGCTCGAATCGAGCTTCCTTTTGGGCAGCCGAGCAAAGCAAACCACCCGTGGCGAAGCTTTCAAGTGTCGCGCCGGGCGCAAGGCCATCCTCGAACCGATGACGGGAGCGGAACCTCATGTTCTGCGCCTGGGATACGTAACGACGGGAATATCTAGGAGGGGGAGACGCTACTTCAATTCGCAGCAACCATCATGCCCTATTCCTTGCGAGTCGGAAGCCATCGCCCGGCGTACTGAGCCATCGCCCAGCGTACTGAGCCGCCGATGGACCAGCAGCGCCGTCGCTGTCCCAACAGCCCCGTCAGTCGCCCAACAGTGCCGCCGATGGAACAACGAGCGGAATTACAGCAGCCGAAAGGCCAAGGGGAGGGAATCCGGAGGTCGAACAACGGGATCGGGATGGAGCGGTGAACGGATAGCAGACAATCGATTCTGGATTGAATTCAACCGACCCATTCCTGCCACAGCCGTTTAACCTGCTCGAAAGTATAGGACATCTCGCCGGAATTATCCAGCACTCGATCGGCGAGGCTGCGTTTCAGTTCGACCGGTTCCTGGGCGGCCTCGCGAGCGGCAAACTCCGCCTCCGTCCAGCCACGGGCCAACGCTCGAGACAGACGCACTTCCCGCGGCGCGTCGACAAACAGCAACTCGTCGCACAGTTGGTCCCAACCGACCTTCAGCATGACGGGGGCATCGAGAACCAACAGCGGCGCCCCGGCCCCCCGGAGCGATTCCGCCTGCGCAAGCACGCGCCGGCCGATTTCGGGATGGGTGATCCGCTCCAGGGCCTGCAGTTCTTGCCGCTGGCCGTCCCTCGGGTCGAACACGATGGCAGCCAACGCTTTGCGGTCGATTTCTCCGCTGGAACCAAAGATTCCGGCGCCCCAACGCTGGCGAGCCGCATCCTTTACCGACGGCAGCCGGAGAACCTCGTGTCCCGCCTGGTCGGCATCGAGAATAACGGCCCCCAACTGCCGCAGAAGATTCGCTACAACGCTTTTTCCGCTGGCGACCCCGCCCAACAGACCGATCATTTTCACACAGCGGGCATGCGACACGCGAAGTTCATTCCATGCTAGCGGGGCCGGGGCGGGCAGGGGGCCGATCCTGGGTAGTTTCCGTGGGCTGCGGCGCTGGGTTCTGTCCGAAGGGGGCCTGTTGGCCGACGCCCTGGAGGCGGTCGATTCGTGATTCGGCAGGAGGTTCCGCTCCGACCCGATTGGAGGGAAGGTCCTCGCCGCGGGGCTGGCCCGGTTCGGCTTCCGCAGTGGAGGCCCCGCTGGGGTCTTCGGCGAGAAGCGCCTCGGCCAACTGCGACAGATCCTGGATGCGAAACGTGTCGGTGCGATTGCCCGTTCGATGAGTGTCGGCGACCGATCCAGCGCGAGAGACGACCGTGGGGGGATCGTCGCCGTAATCGGCGAGCAACCGCACGGAGCCTATTTCCAGCCGGGCGCCAGGGAGCAGCGGCGATTCCAAGACCCGTTCGCCGTCGACGAAGGTCCCGTTCGTGGAACCCAGATCGCGCACGAACAAGAGCCCATCGACCGAGGAAATTTCGCAATGAACCCGGCTCACCTGGTCGTGGGCCAGGCGGACTTTCGCTTCGCGGCTGCGGCCAATGGTCAGCGGCAGATCGGCGAGCGGAATCTCCGGCCGATCGACCTTGGGGGACAGAATCCGTAGGCAAGGTTCCATGAGACGGCGGTTCGACGTGCGACCGGACTGGGGTTGGCACGAACGATAGCTTCGGCCACGGCAGGCAATTCACGCCTACACGGCAGCCTTTAGCACGATCCTACCCGCGCCGGCAATCGAGAGCAAATCGCATCGTGGAGCGGGGAGCGCGCGTTAAATCGCGTCCTTGCCCCGTTCGCCGGTGCGAATGCGGATGCAGTCGTCCATGGGCAGGACGAAGATTTTGCCGTCGCCGATTTCCCCGGTCTTGCCGGTCCGGCCCCCCTTGATGATCGCGTTGATCGTCGGTTCGACGAAGTCGTCGTTGACGGCGATCTGCAACTGCACTTTGCGGAGCAGATTGACCGAGATCTCGTGGCCCCGAAAGACCTCCGAGTGCCCCTTTTGCCGGCCGAAGCCCTGCACGTCCATAATCGTCAGCCGAAAAACCTCCACCTCGGTCAGCGCGGCCTTGACGGCCTCCAACCGGCTAGGCTGAATAATGGCCAATATCAGCTTCATACGACGATCCAGGAAAGTGCCAGGGTTCTGGAATCGTAGTCGAGCCTCGCCAGACACTCAAGGGCCAGGCAAGCAACGGTCTACAACAGCCGAATAAGCAACGCCGCCCGCGGAGCGGAGCAAGACGCCCAGCCTCGGGCATCGCCTCAGGTCCACGCCTTCCCTCGCCCCGAAGGGGCAAAAGACGAAAGCCCTGGGCAACGCCCAGGGTAGGCATTCCATCAGAAATCCCAGCCCTGTAAGGGCGACACAACCCCTCCCCGCCGCCGTTCAAAAACTCCCGTTCTCATTGCCCAAGCAAGGCGCCCGATCCACCGTAACCTCCACGTACGCCACCCCACTCACTCGGCATTCGACCCCCGTCGCGCTCCCGCTCATCGCGTTCATCAGGTCGTGGATCGTCACTCGCTTGGC
>JALHPA010000725.1 GCA_022842745.1 Pirellulales bacterium | reverse complement strand
TGTCGCCGATATTGATCGGACGACCGTCCCACCCTGGGCGATTGAAGCCGGGTCGATCACCAATACCTGGGCGATTGCCAATCCCCGGTCGATCTCCGATTTCTGGACGGTCCGGACGGGCGATGCCAGGTCGATCACCGGGACGCAGGTTGCCGGGCAGCGTTTCCGGACGCACCGGACGATCCATGCCGAGAAAATCTCCGACGTCACCCGGGCTGGGGCGTGCGGTGCCTGGACGAGTGGGACGCGTCTGGCCCGTGCGATTTCCTCCGCCCGGAAGATTGGGACGATTATTTCCCGGACGATTACCTCCCGCGATCTGACCCGGCAGCGTCGTTGGACGACCGCCAGCATTGCCGCCTCCCAAATCGGGAAAGCTCGGACGCTGGTTGGGGCGACTTAGTCCCCCTGGCAAGTTGTTGTTCGGTCGATTGGCGATGCTCGGACGATCAATGTTGGGCCGCGTCGAAGGCCGCGCTGCGGGGCGCGTCGAAGGCTTCATGCCGCCGCTTGGACGACTGACCGATGGGCGATTCACCGCGGGCCGATTCACGTTCGGTCGGCTGACGTTGGGTCGACTTGCATTGGGACGGCTGACGGCGGGACGGCTGACGCTGGGGCGACTTGCATTCGGCCGCGATGCAGGGCGTGCGCCCCCCATGTTGCCGGTGCTGGGACGCGCCGCGGGGCGTGGAGCAGGTCGGGCCGCCGTTGCTCGTCCGCCGCCGCCGCCGCCACCTCGCGCAGCGCCGCCGCCTCCCCCTTTCAATCCTCCGCCACGCCCCGATGCGTCAGCGGCCACGAGCGCGAGGATCGCGCAACAAACTGCGAGTGGTTTGAGGGAGACGTACATTTCGCTGCTCCGCGCTGTTTGCTCGAGGTTACTTGGCCTTCGCATCGGTCGCCGCTGGCGCCGCGGGAGCGGCTCGCTTGACGGTCACGGCGGGCTTCGCCGGCTGCGGCTCGCCCTCGATCTCGTGACCAATCAGTTCCATCGTCATGGTTTCGTCGTCGACGCGCTTCAAGACGTAAGTACCGGAAGCGGCACTGCCGTCGGCCAAAGTCTGGCTCGATTTGATCAGCCAATCGTCGCCGCTGCGTGACCAAATGCCGTCGCCAAAAGAACCATCGGAATTAAAGGACCAGGAACGAACCTGTTGACCGCGCGGGTCCCACGCGATCACCTGCGTCCCTTGCTGAGTGCCGCCATCTGCCAACTCCGCCAAGTAGGACCGCAATAAGAACGCGTTATTCGCGGTCCAGCGAATGGTGGTCTCGACACGCGTTCCTTCCCCTTCATCCACCCAAGTCCCGACCAGCCATTCCAGGTCCGCCAGCGCGTCCCGCGGCGTGGGCGGAGTCGCGAGCGGTATCTCCTCGATGGAGTCGATCTGCCATTTCCCATCTTTATTCACGAGGACTGCCGAGAAATTGGTCACCGTCGGCTCATCTTCGCCTGCACCGAAACTCGTTTCCCCGTCGACGCTGGCCACGTCCGGCTTAACCATCCGCACGCGATCCACGCGTCCCGCCAGCCGGGCAGTGGGCTGATCCTTGAACGCGACGGCGATGTCGGCCTGAATGGCCGCGCGACCCTCGGTAAGTTGCCCCGTCTCGCGATCGATGTGCGTCGCGTTCTCCGCCCAGGTGGCCGCTACCGCCGCCAGGTCTTGCTTGTTGAAAGCTTCGATATAGGCCCCCAGGGCTTTTCGTACTTCGGCTTCATTGGCGCGCGCTTCGGCCGCCAGAACAAGTGCAATCGAAACAGACGCCGCGAGCGTCAAACGCTTAAACATGGTGAGAATCTCCGAATGGTCGGTGGCGGATCGATCGTCGCCGCGCGCCTTGACAAGGCCTCTGACTGATTGCCAGCCGCAGTTTGAACGATAGCGGCTCGTCAAGTATAAGTTCAGCCGCGATTGTTCAAAAGGCATCGCGCAGTGCGATGAAGGACGCAACCCCTTATGGGCGTGCGACTCCGCACGGCGTGGGCGGTATCGGTTCTGCGTCCCGGCTGCCCGCATGCTCAAGTTAGGCGATCGTGCTCCATCAATGAGGAGAATGTTACGCCGTTCGACGGCTGTTGCAGTCGCTTACTGGGCAGGTGCAGAAACTTTGTTACCATGCTCTCACAATCCGTCCGTTCGCGTTGAACGTTCAACTGAAACACGGAAATCCATGTTTATTGCACCCAAGAGGTAGCTGATGAGACAGTGCTGGACAACGACACACACCAAGCGACGGATTTCGGTCCACTGATGCATGTCTTGGTACACTCATGTTTCTCGCGGTTCGTAGGACTTGTGACGGCATTACCGCCGCAAGTCTTGGTCTCGAAGCTGCGACAGGGAACATGAGCGCTACACTTTTCGACCGACCATCGGTGACCCGCCAATCGCTGCACTATTCGACCGCCGTTTACAAAGGCTGGTGATATTGATACGCCAAACGTAAAGGCCCTCTTTTTTGGTTCTTCACCCAATTCCGGGGAAAGCTTGGCGGATTTTGAGGAAGAAGTAGTTGTCGTCTCGGTAGCCGTAGGCCATACGTTTGAGGACTTTGATTTTGTTATTGATGCCTTCCAGCAGGCTGGTGTGCAGGGGCCAGCGGCAGTGGGCGAGAACGCCCTGAAGACGTGCTTTGAGGTTGCGGGCGAACTTCTTTAGCGGATCAATGCCGCTGCGGATGGCGCGGTGATG
>JALHPA010000724.1 GCA_022842745.1 Pirellulales bacterium | reverse complement strand
TAGCTAATCCCATGCCCATTCCCGTGGGCTTTGTGGTAAAGAAGGCGTCAAAAAGGCGAGGCACTATCTCGGGATCGACCTTCGCCCCGCGATCCACGACTGCCAATTCGATCGATCCGTCCAAGCGGCGGCTATGGATTTCGACCGTTCTTTGACCTTCCGCGACCATCTTGACTGCATCGATCGCGTTAGCGATGAGGTTGACAAACACCTGCTGGATCTGGACCGGATCCACCCACACGGTCGGAATCGTCGGATCGAGATTCAGGACCAGCCGCACCTTCGCCCCTCGCAGGCTGACCATCAGCAACTGGCTGCAATCCTGAATCAACAGGTTCAGGTCGGTTTCCACCGCTTGGCTGGGGGCTTTGCGGACGAAATTGCCGATCCTTCGCAGGATATCGCCTGCGCGGAGCGACTGGCGATAAATCTGTTCCAGCCACTCGCGCAGGTCGTGCGTCTGGTCCGTCGCGGCCGCCTGGATCAAATTCAGGCACGCTTCACTGAAGTTGGCGATCGCGTACAAGGGCTGGTTGAGCTCGTGCGCCAGTTCGGAGACCAGGCCGCCGAGTGTGTTGAGCCGCGCAACGTGGGCCAGTTCGTCGGTTCGCTGCCGCAATTGTTCCTCGGCGCGCTTCTGGTCGCTCAAATCGCGCGTCCAGATCATGGTGAACTGGGGATGCCCCATTTTGTCCCGCACGACGGACGCATGCACTTCCACCGGGATGATCGTGCCGTCCCGCCGAAACGCTTGCACCTCCCCGTGCCAGGAACCGGTGGTTTCGACCGCCTTGTCGATCGCTGGGATTTGTTCCCGGTTGGCGACAAACTCCATTCCGCTGCGGCCCAAGACCTCCTCACTCGATTCGTATCCGTGAATGCGGACAAAGGCCGGATTTGCGTATTGGATTCGTCGGCTGGGGTCGAGGAAGATCACTCCCACGGAAGCGCCCTCAAGCGCCTGCTCCTTCAAGAGCAGCGCTTCCTCGGCTCGCTTCCGGTCGGTGAGGTCGACCGAGACCCCCACCATTTTCGACGGCCGGCCGCCCGCGTCGCGCACGATACATCCCCGTCCCCCAATCCAGCGGACGGAGCCGTCTTCCCAGACGAGCCGAAAGTCGACATCGTAATCCGCCCCCTCCTCGATCGAGCGCCGCACCGCCTCCCGCACCCGTCCGAGATCGTCGGGGTGGACCGACTTCAAAAACGACTCGACCCCTGACAACTGGGTTTCGGTCGTCCCGGTCCAAATCGGACGCATCAGCGACGAATAACTCACCTGGTCGGCATCAAGGTCCCATTCCCAGGTGGCCATGCGGGCCGCGTCCAGGGCCATCCACAGCCGTTCTTCGCTGTCGCGCGTTCGCTCAAGCGCCGCCTGGTGCTCTTGGCGAATGTTCCAAATCCGCACCGCGCTTCGCAATAAGATCGGCGCCAATTGCCAGGAGTCGACCAGCACCACCTGCGTCCCGGCTTTCTCCAACCGCTCGACCGTCGTCCGGCCAACGCCTTTGTCGCTCACCACCAGCACCGAAGCCTCTCGCCAGGCCCGGCGTTGCAGATCCTCTTCGGTCAGCCCGTCAATCCCCTCCACCCGGACGTCCAAAACGATAGCCGCGAACGGTTCGTCGGCCGCCGCCCGCAACTCAGACACCGATGTGACGGTGCGAAGAGAAACTTGAATGCCGGCTTCCTCAAGATGCCGGGTCAGTGCCTCCTGGTCGGACGGCTGATGCGTCAAAAGTAGAACGGGGATGGAATCGCGGCTATGTTGCATGCCAGCACCGCATGTAGCGACGCTGCCCCGCTTTTTTTGGACCGCTCGTTCGGACCGGACGGCTTGCCGTTCTGCAAGTTGCCGCCCGCCAGAGGTCTTTTCCGCCACCGCACACCTGAACCTCGCGTGCGGGACCCATCATAACCGCGCTGCGGACCACCGCAACTTCTTTTCGCCCGAATGCGGGCTTTTAGCACGAGAGAATCTGCCGGCACAATCTTGCACAACAGTAGAAGTCTAGCTCCGTCAGCCTTCGAGGGCTTTGCGAACCTCGTCCCGATCGACCCCCCCTACGAGCTCGACCTCGCCTAACCCCTTCGGCAGCACGAACTTCAATTGTCCCCCCTCCGCTTTCTTGTCGTGGGCCATCGACTGGATTAGTTCTTCCGGGTCGACGTCGGGCATGGCGACTGGCAGCCCCAATGCCACAAGCAAAGCGCGCTGGCGGCGCACAAACTTGGCATCCACCCTTTGCAGACTCTGCGCAAGCCGCGCGGCGCACATCATCCCGATCGACACGGCCTCGCCGTGCAGCAGCTTGCCGTAGCCGGTCACGGTCTCCAATGCGTGGCAAAAAGTGTGCCCGTAGTTCAAAATCGCTCGCAGACCCGTCTCTTCACGCTCGTCTTTCTCAACGACCTGGGCCTTCAGTTCGCAGCACCGAGCGATCGTGGACTGAAGGACGGCATGCCGCCGCCCCAACAGGCCGTCAACGTCCTTTTCCAGTCGAGCGAAGAAGGCGGCGTCCAAAATCACTCCATATTTGACAACTTCCGCCAACCCCGATCGATAGTCGCGTTCGCGTTGGGTCTTGAGGGTCTGCGTGTCGATCAGCACCCCGGCCGGCTGCCAGATCGTGCCGACCATGTTCTTGGCGGCCGACAAGTTGACCCCCGTTTTCCCCCCCACCGAACTGTCGACCT
>JALHPA010000723.1 GCA_022842745.1 Pirellulales bacterium | reverse complement strand
GCCGGAGAACTCGCGGAGCTCGAACAGGTTGCCTGCCACGGTGGCCATCAGCGTCGTGAGGCTGGGGCCCATATTGTCGAGCGGAAAGACGACGGCGATCTCAGCGCGGCGGTAGACAGGGGCCGAGTTTGAGATGGGCGGTTTGCAGCCGGGCAGGCAGGGAGCGGATGCCGGCTCGAGTTCTCGAATCGACTCGATGCGGGCGGCGAAACGAGCGCGCAGGTCCGCAGTCTCGCCAGGGACCTTGACGAACGTTCCGGTCGACTGCTCGCCAGCGAGGACCGAAGCGGCGAATTCGATCGGATATGGGGTTTCGACCCAGTAAACGGCACGGACAAAACTCTGGCTCATACAACGGCGGTTAGACAAGAGTGGAGGTGTTTGGCACGGTGGACAACGACAGGGGACGTATTCTTCGACGACTCTTGAATCGCGCACGGCGTTGCCGTTGGCTGTCCAAGAGAACCGCGAAAAAGATTACTCCGCCCGTAATTACCGGATAGGCGTAAGGATTCGCGTTCATTTTGTTCAGGCCGGCGGCTATCACGCTAATCAACAGCGATCCCACCAGTGCGCCGGGAAAGACGCTCCCACGGCCCCCGAATAGGCTGGCGCCGCCGAGAACGGCCGCCGCAATCGCGTCAAACTCGCGATCCTTGCCGAAGGTGGGGGAGACGGCCCCTAATTGTGCCAGGGAAATAATGCCCCCAATCGCCGCGCAGAGGCCCGAGAAGAGGTAGGCGCAAATCAGCACGCGGCGCACCGGCACGCCGGCCTTACGGGCAGCGTCGGCTTCAAATCCCACCGCGTAGATTTGTCGTCCCAACGGGCATTGGGTCAAGAACCAAACCGACGCGGCAAGAACCCCCGCCACGATCCAGATCGGAAAGGGCACGCCAAGCCAGCGTCCAAACGCAAGCTGTCCGAATTCCTCCGGGAGATTCATCGCACGGGTCTTGCTGATCCATAGGCCTGCACCGCGGCCGAGGAACTGTATCGATAGGGTGACGATGAAGGGCGACATCCGTGCGACGGCGATCGCCAAACCGTTCGCCAGGCCGATGCCTGCTCCCACCAGGAGCATGGCCAAGACAACAAGCGGCATCGGACAGTCGTTGATTAGCAGCGTGCCTGCCACGGAGGCGGCCAAAAACATGCTGGATCCCACCGACAGGTCGATCCCGCCGGTCAGCAGGACGAGGGTCATTCCGGCGGCAACCACCGCCCCGGACGACGTTTGCACAAAAATGTCCTGAGCGGTTCGTACCGATGCGAAATCGGGCGCGAGAGCGGAAAACAGCGCCACAAGCAAGAGCAGCGCCCACAGCGGGGCCAGGTCAAATACGCGGAGGATGCGCAATCGGTCAAGCGTCATGTCGATGCGGCTCCAGCGAACGCACGGGCAAGCAGGCGCTCACGATCAAACGCGCCGCGGTCGACGATCGTGGCGATCGCGCCTTTCGACATGACCAAGATGCGGTCGCTAACCCCCAACAGTTCTTCCAGTTCGGAAGAGATCCACAGCGCGGCGTGCCCCTCGGCCACAAGTTCGCTGACCAGGCGGTACAGCTCGAACTTGGCGCCGACATCGATGCCACGCGTCGGCTCGTCCAGGAGGAGCACCCGGGGGCGATTGAGCAGCCACTTGGCCAGCACGACTTTCTGTTGATTGCCGCCGCTAAGGGTTTTGACGGCCTGTCGTTGGGGATCTTCGCACCGCAACCTCAGCCGCTCGGTGAGACCGCGTGCCGCGCGGAACAGCGCTCGCCGGCGAATCGCGCCAAACGCAGCAAAATCTCGTAGCGCGACCAAAGAGACGTTGTCGGCCACCGTGGCCGGCATGAGCAGGCCATCGTCGCGGCGGCTCTCGGTGAGGAGCGCCAGCCCCTGGCGAAGACATGTGTAGGGAGTGGGCCAACCAATCCGTTGGCCGTGGACTCGGATCTCGCCGTCCGAAAATCGATCGAGACCGAAAAGAGTCCGCGCCAATTCGGTTCGACCGGACCCCATCAATCCACCCACCCCCAAGATCTCGCCGGGATAGAGCTTGAAAGACACCTCGTGCAAGACGCCGGGTTGGGACAACCCGATCACTTCGAGCAGTGGAATCTGGTCTGTCCCGGCGGAAGCCGAGCGCGTCGGAAATTGGCTGGCCAGGGGTCGACCGACCATAAGTTCGATCAGTCGCGGGACACTGAAGTCATTCGACGGGCTGACCTCCTGAACCTGGCCGTCCCGGAGGACGGCCACACGATCACAGAGGGCGAGTACGTCCTCCAACTGATGGGAGATGAAGATAATCGACAGGCCAGAATCGCGGAGACGCCGGAGCACGGCAAACAACCGCTCGACCTCCGGACGCGACAGGGACGTGGTGGGCTCGTCGAGGACGAGGACGCGCGCGCGGGACCTTATTCCCTTCGCAATTTCCACCAGTTGACGCTCCCCCGGCGAGAGCCGCGCGACGGCCATCTGGGGAGGCAAGTCGACTCCAAGATTTTGGAGGACTTCCGCCGTCTGGCGACGAATCTTCGCCCAATCGATGCGACGCAATAGCCCCCGGCGAGGCAGGTCGGCAATGAACAGGTTTTCCCCAATCGACAGATTGGCAAACAGGTTCAGTTCCTGGTGAACGACGGCGACTCCGGCCCGCAACGCCTCGCGGGCGTCGGCTGGGGCAAATGGCCGGTCGCCCAGACGCATG
>JALHPA010000722.1 GCA_022842745.1 Pirellulales bacterium | reverse complement strand
GTTCGCCGCGACTTTATGCGGGGGCTGATATTGACCGGGGGGGAGGGGGCGTCTATCTTCCGCCCGCGATACGGTCCGCCTGCGGGCCCCCATGTCTGCGCGCCGATCGGCGAAAAAGAGGTACGTGCTATGCGACGCTGTGGAGCTGTTTTTGTTGTGGCGGTCCTGCTGGGGTGCGGCAGCGGCTGCCATTGCTTTCGACCGAGCACCTACGGATTGGCCTCGACGCCGCCGCCGCCGTACACCACGGCCCCGGTGTATCAGCAGGCTGCCGCGCCGGCAGCGGCGCCGCAGGCCGTGGTTCAACCGTCATACGCGGTACAGCCGCAGATCATGCAGCCGACGCAGATTGTGCAGCCGGCGGCATACCTGCAGCCGACGACCGTTTGTCAGCCGGTATGCACGCCATGCGTGTGCCAGTAGAAGCGAACCGGAGGGCTGGCTGGATCCCGCCGGGATTAGCGGAGCAGGTTATTGAGATTGCAACGGCGGGGTGTTCTATCGGAAGCTCATTTGTCGTGGATTCGTCTTGCTGGGGGCGGGCGGTTTTTGTATTTGTTCCGGGCCTGGTCTTACTTTGGGCGTTCGCCTGGCAGGCTGGGAAAGATCGAGCACACGGGACGGACGGCGAATAAGGTCCGCCTTGGATGAAAGCCGTCGCTGGGCTGGCTGGGAAGCGCGTCTGGGCGGTTTAGCAAGCGCGGAAGGAGGCGGCGACCGGGCTCTTTGAGGTTGTAGGAAGCATCAAAGCGCGGTCGGTGCGGAACAGGGTCCGGAAACTCATGTGCATGCCTGCTGCTGGCTTTTGGAATCGAATCGGCCGCGGATCGAGATTTGCGGTCTCGCTGGCGTGGTTGGCGGCGGGGGGGGCGGTCGCGGTCGGAGCGCTAGGGGGGGGGGCGGTCGGCGCCCTGGGTGAGGAGCGGCCGGAAGGCGCGCCGCGGGCCGGCGAGGTCAACGTCCGGGAAGTGCGGATCGAGGGAAACGCCACGACCCCAAAGCACAAGCTACCAAAGCTGAGCACGCGGGCGGGACAGCCGTTCGATCCACGGGTGCTGGATGAGGACGTGAGGGCGCTCGACCGGACGCGGAAGTTCATCGACGTGCGGCCGAAATATCAGCGTACGCCGGAGGGACTGATCGTCATCTTCCAGGTGGTGGAACGGCCGACGCTGGCCGAAGTCAAATACGTCGGGAACAAGGGGATCCGCTCCAAGACCTTGGCCAAACAAGGGGAGATCAAGGCGGGAGACGCGCTCGACATTCACGCCATCGAGGATGCGCGGCGGAGAGTGGAACAGTATTATCTGGACCACGGCTACGCCAAGGCGAAGGTGACGACAATGGAAGGGAACAAGCCGGGCGACCGTCGGGCGGTGTTTCTGATCAACGAGGGGACGAAGCAGCGGGTGTTCTGGACGGACTTCGTGGGGAACACAATCGCGGACGACGCGCGGCTGCGGACACAGATCCAGGCCAAGCCAGGCGTGCTGTGGTTTATCGGCGGATACGTCGACCACAAGAAGATCGACGAGGATCTGGACCGGCTGACTGCGTATTACCGCAGTCTGGGGTTCTTTCAGGCGAAGATCGGCCGGGAACTGCAGTACGACGAGGATCAGGAGTGGCTGAACATCACTTATGTGATTAACGAGGGGCCGCGGTACTCGGTGCGAAACGTCTCGGTGATCGGCAACGAGAAATTCACGAGCGAAGAGATCGACAAGCTGCTGAAGCTGAGGGGGGGGCAGTTTTTCGACCAGAACAAGCTGCAAGCGGACGTAGCGGCGATCCGCGACTTGTACGGCGGGCAGGGGCACATCTTTTCGGACGTGCAAAGCGACGTGCGGTTTGACGAGGCGGCGGCGCAGTTGGACCTGGTGTATGACATCAGCGAGGGGAAGGTTTACCGGGTGGGGCGAATCAACGTGCAGATCGCCGGGGAAAACCCGCATACGCGGCAGCGAACGGTATTGAACCGGCTGTCGCTGCGGTCCGGGGATATCGTGGATACGCGGCTGATCCGCGCGGATGAAGCCCGGCTGAAGCGGAGCGGGCTGTTCATGAACGACCCGGCGAAGGGGGCGGTGCCGAAGATCGCGATCGTGCCGCCGGCGGGCTTGAGCGAAGAAGAGCTGGCGGCCTCGAAGAAACGCAAGCCGAGTAGCCGGTTCCAAAGCCCCGATTCAGCGGGGCCGACGGCCAGTGGGAGCAGAGAGCCGGCGGGAGGCAACCGCAAAAGCCAGCCGGTGGAAGTGGAGGAGATCGATCTGGTAGTGACTGGGGCGCCTGACCCGCGGGGGGCTTGGGAGGGGGGGGACCGAACACACGAACGAAGGCACGAACAAACGGGCAAGGGACGCGCCTGGCCCGCTGAGCGGAAGGCTGGCGAGGAGCACGGAAGGGATCCGGGGGTACGGATGCAAAGCCCGGACGCGAGCGGACTGCGATGGGGCGGACCGCGAGTGGCCAGCGGGGCGCAAACCGCCGCGAACGAGGCCAGCCGTGCGAGATTTCAAGGAGAGGGTGGGGCAAGGGGCGTGCAACGGGCGGGGTATGAGGCCGCATTGGGAGAGCCATCGAGGGGAGTGGGCACAGCGGCGCGGTACGACGCGCCCGTTGGAAACGCGGCGGGTCCGATTGGATCCACAAGCTGGGGGTTGAACCCCGATCGAGGGCCGATTCGGGATTCCCAGGTGGCGCAAGCACAATTCCAGGG
>JALHPA010000721.1 GCA_022842745.1 Pirellulales bacterium | reverse complement strand
GGACCTTCGCGACCCGCCCGGCCGTCGAAGTCGGGACTTCAATGACCGCCTTGTCCGTTTCGATCTCCACCACCCCCTGATTGGCCTTCAGTTCGTCCCCT
Organism: Pirellulales bacterium; assembly: GCA_022842745.1. Lineage (GTDB taxonomy): Bacteria > Planctomycetota > Planctomycetia > Pirellulales > JALHPA01 > JALHPA01. The sequence goes on along the minus strand of JALHPA010000721.1, from coordinate 2,619 downwards.
TCCTTGACCAGGACGTTGACGATGTCCCCAGATTCGATATTTTCGCCCAGATTCGGTAGCTTGAACTCGATCGCCATGGTCGTTCGTGTGTCGGGTTAAATGATCGCAACCGGCAGAGCGGTGAAACGGTTTGAGGACAAGGAATTATGCGATCCAGGGGCGCTTTCGCCAACCCGGTTCCAATTGCGGCCCGCGGGTCTCCCGCCCCGGCCGTGGGTCCTTCCGCCACGACCTCCAGCCGCACACGCCGCTCCTGTGGCTCGCCTTGCCGCTAGGCGCCAATCGGATCGACCTTTTCCGGGTCGATCCCCAACTCCTGAATGGCCCGCGACACTTGGGCGGCCGAAACCTGGCCCTGCTGCGACAGGCGATACAGCGCCCCCACAGCAATGCACTCCGCGTCGACCTCGAAGTGCCGGCGCAGCGGCCCGCGCGTTTCGCTGCGCCCAAATCCATCGGTCCCTAGCACAAACAATCCGCCCGGCGTCCACGGATCCACCAACTGCGGAACGCTGCGAACGTAATCCGACGCCGCCACGAATACACCCTCCGCGCCCGCGATCGCCCGCTCGTAGTAGCTTTGCCGCGGCGTTTCGCTCGGGTGCAGCATGTTCCAATGCTGGCAGTTCTGCGCCTCGCGCCACAATTCCTTGTAGCTTGTGACGCTCCACACTTGACTGCTGACGCCGTATTTCTCGGCCAAAATCGTCTGCGCCCGCTGCACCTCCCGCAGAATCGCCCCCGAGCCAAAAAGCTGCACCGTCGGACCCTTCTTTTGGGCTTCGACCTTCGACAGCGGATAAATCCCGCGGATGATCCCCTCCTCGACCCCGGCCGGCATCGCCGGCATCACGTATTCCTCGTTGCAAATCGTCAAATAGTAAATTGCGTCCTCTCCCAGCTCGTACATCTTTTGCATGCCGTCCAGGATGATCACCGTCGATTCGTAAACGAACGCCGGATCGTAAGCCCGCACGTTGGGATACGCGATCGCGAACATGTGGCTGTTGCCGTCCTGATGCTGCAAGCCTTCCCCCGCTAGCGTCGTCCGGCCGGCCGTCCCCCCCAGCAAGAAACCTCGGGCCCGCGCATCCAGCGCGCACCAGATCAAATCGCCGATCCGCTGGAAGCCGAACATCGAATAGTAAATGTACATCGGGATCATCGGCACGCCGTGGGCCGAATAGCTCGTCCCGGCGGCGATGAACGAGGCCATCGAGCCCGCCTCGGTAATCCCCTCTTCGAGAATCTGTCCATCCTTGGCTTCCCGGTAATAGGCGATCTGGTCGCTGTCCACCGGCTCGTACAACTGCCCCGTATGAGCATAAATCCCCACCTCGCGGAACAGCGAATCCATGCCAAACGTCCGCGACTCGTCCGGCACGATCGGCACGATGTACTTGCCCACGTGCTCGTCCTTCATCAGCTCCCGCATCAAGCGCACCACCCCCATCGTGGTCGCGTTCTCCTTGCCGGTAAATTTCTCGATGAACGAGCGATAGCCGTCCAGCCGCGGTGTCGGCAAAGTCGGCAGCTTGGAAGGACGCGCAGGCACGGCCCCTCCCAGCGCCTGCCGGCGCTCGCGCAAATACTTCATCTCGACCGAATCTTCGGGCGGCTTGTAGAACGGCGTCTTCGCCACATCGTCGTCGGAAATCGGAATGCTGAATCGGGTCCGGAATTCCCGCAGCTCCTGCTCGTTGTACTTCTTCTTCTGGTGGGTCATGTTGCGACCCTCTCCCGCCTCACCCAGGCCATAACCCTTGATCGTCTTGGCGAGAATCACGGTCGGACGGCCCTTCGTCTGGACAGCCGCCTGATACGCCGCGAACACCTTTTCCGGATCGTGCCCGCCCCGGTTGAGCTTCTTCAGCTTCTCGTCGGACAGGTTGCCGACCATTTCCAGCAACTCCGGGTATTTGCCGAAGAAGTGCTCCCGGATGTATCCCCCCGGCATCACCACGTACTTCTGGTATTCGCCGTCCACGACTTCCGCCATCCGCTTGGCCAACAGCCCCGTCTCGTCCTTCTCCAACAGCGGATCCCACTGGTCCCCCCAAATGACCTTGATCACGTTCCAGCCCGCCCCCCGGAACACTCCCTCCAGTTCCTGAATGATCTTCCCGTTGCCGCGGACCGGGCCATCCAGCCGCTGCAAGTTGCAATTGATGACAAAAATCAAGTTGTCGAGACACTCCCGCGACGCCAGCGTGATCGCCCCCAGGGTTTCCGGCTCGTCGCACTCGCCGTCCCCCAGAAACGCCCACACGTGCTGGTCGCTGGTGTCTTTGATGCCCCGGTCCTGCAGGTATTTGTTGAACCGGGCCTGGTAAATCGCCATGATCGGCCCCAGACCCATCGAAACCGTCGGGTACTCCCAAAACGTCGGCATCAGCCACGGATGCGGATACGACGACAGCCCGCCCCCCGGGCGCATCTCGCGGCGGAAGTTCAGCAGGTTGGTCTCGCTCAACCGGCCTTCCAAAAACGCCCGTGAATACATCCCCGGCGAGGCATGCCCCTGGAAATAGATCTGGTCCCCGGAGAAATCCTCCCCCCGGCCCCGGAAAAAGTGGTTGAAGCCCACCTCATACAACGTGGCGGCCGAAGCAAAGGTCG
>JALHPA010000720.1:1238-2721 GCA_022842745.1 Pirellulales bacterium | reverse complement strand
AGAACCAGTGGACCGCGCTCACCACGTACACGTCGCAGGGCTTTCTCGCGATCGACAACAACGCCGCCGAGCGCGCGCTCAAGCGCGTGGCCCTGGGTCGAAAAAATTGGCTGTTCGCCGGCCATGACGAGGCCGCGGCGAATCACGCCAGACTCTGGTCGTTGATCGCCAGCGCCGAACGCCACTCGGTCGACCCGCAGCGCTACCTGAGAAGCGTGCTGGCCAAACTGCCCTGCATCCCGTCCGACGCGCCCGACGCCGACGACCAACTCACGCAGTTCCTGCCCGACGTCTGGAAACGCGCCGACGCGGCGGACCCGCCGCCAGCGTCCGCGTAATCCAGCACCTACCCGCACCCCGACCTGTCGACGGGAACGCCCGCACTTCTCCTGCGGTCCGCGGAGCGGACTCAGAGTACAAGCAGCGCTAGGCGACGAAACGCTGAAAACATCCGACGGACTTTAAAGAAACGGTATCGTCCACGGTGCGCCGCTGGATTGTAGCTCGCAGCCCAGCCCCGGTGGGTCACGGCGGTGGCGTATCCTCGATCGACCCGGCCACGGAATGTCGACACAGCATTTGTCGCTTCTTGTGCTGCATCGCCTCCATGCGACACAAGATGTCGTCCAAGGCCCTCACGGCGGCGACGATATGCGGTCCCTTGTTCAGCATCACGCATTCGGCGCGGGTTCCGAGTGCCACGTCGCTGATTTCAGCCCGCGTCGGCATTCCGCGCTTGGCGAGTTGTTCTAACACCTGCGTCGCCCAAATCACGGGTATATGGGCCGCTTCACAAAGGGAAAGGATGGTCTCTTGCACCTCGGCCATGCGCTCAAAACCGCACTCTACCGCTAAGTCGCCGCGGGCAATCATCACGCCATCACAGGGGCTGACCATCGACGCCAACAACAAATTGGGCAGCTCCGCGAAACCGGGGGCTGTTTCGATCTTCAAGACGATTCCGACGTGGGCGGCGTCCAGCCGTTTTAACTGCCGCTCCAGCGCTTCCACCGTCGCTGCCTGCTGCACAAACGACAAAGCGACTGCGTGCGCGTGTCGAGCGATGAACTCTAAATCCTGTTCATCTTTGGGAGTCAACGCGGGGAGTTGCAATGCACTGTCCGGTAAATTGATGCCCTTGTCGGATTTGAGGCTGGCTGAACCGACCACCGGCCGAGTTATCGCGATCACCAGCGCGTTATCCTCCCGCTCCTCGATCATCCCCTCCAGCTTGCCGTCGTCGAACAAGATTCGCTCGCCACACTGAGCCTGCTCGATGACCTGCGGCAAAGTGCAGCCAATTTCCGCTACTTGTAACACGCGACCAGCGATGCGAGCCCCGGGCGGACCGCCGGGAGTGAGTTCTCTGGTGAGTCGCAGTTTGTCGCCTGCCTGCAGACGGATGCGAACCTCCTGAGTGGGGAGCTCCCCCACGAAGGTGGCGTCCGCCTCCTCCCCCCGCTGGGCGCGTTTCCCACCTGCT
>JALHPA010000720.1:0-1228 GCA_022842745.1 Pirellulales bacterium | reverse complement strand
CAGTTGTGTCCCGGGCACGATGTACGCGGTACGCTCGCAATGCCCGCGCCAGCCAGGGCCTTGTCGTTCGATGAGTTCGATCGTGCGCGGGCGATTACGCGCGTCGACGAGGCGCACACGGTCACCGGGACTGAGTCGATCGAGCCATCCCGCCGCAACCGGCAGCACGGCGCCCGGCCGAAGGTGTTCCGCCGCGTCTTCGCGCGGAACGAGCCAGATTTCGGCCGGCTTGATCATTCGACCGGTAACGTCGCGTGACGGCTGCCATTTCAAGACTTGCGGACCCGGCGCCAAGGGACCGGTGCGCAGCTTCGGTCCCGCCAGATCCATGATCAAGCGGCAGGACTTGCCGGTGCGCAATTGAGCTCCACGCAACTGTTCAACCATCCGCTGCCAAACCGCGCGATCATCGTGGGCGCAGTTGATGCGGGCGCAGTCCATGCCGCTCATCAATAGGGCCTCGGTGATTTGCGGATCGTCCGCCGCTGAGGTCGGCAACGTGACCATAATGTGCGTGGCACGTCGGGCCGGCCGCGGCCCTAGGAGATCCTCGGTGTGGCGCCGCAACGCGGTGGGCCGGACGAAGGTGTGCTCGTCGGCGGCGAGCGGCAATTCCAAGCCGGCCGCCAGGTACAGCATGTTCAGTACTGCATCGACGTTGGCCAACACATTGGGCTCCGCACGTCCCAGCGACGAAAGTCCCAGCCGCGACAAACGGGACTGGAGTCCGCGGAGATCTCGCCGACGTAGCGTGAGATAGTGCACCAAATTCCGGGCACTGTCCAAGTAAGAAGGATGCAATCGTAGAAATCGAGGCGACTGCTCCCGTTCGGCGCGGAGCAGATCCGCTCGCAATGTCTCGAGTTCACCAATCAACTGTTCACACTCCTCATGCATCGAACGTCCGCTGGACATTTCGCGATTCCTTGTGGGTGGTTGCGTTGCGCCGGAAGCCTACCGCCTTTCAATCATCGTTCTACTTGTTCACTGTGCGCGTGGACGGCCAAAGTTTCACTGCCTCTAGCAATGCGGCCGGGGCTAGCGAGAGGCCGATGATCAGCAGCCATTCGCCAGGCGATGGGTAGGCCACGATCCCGAATGCGTCGTGCAAGGCGGGTGTGAGGACTACGGCCAGCTGCAACACCAGGGAGGCGCCGGTGGCCGCCAGCAGCGGCCGATTGCCTCTCCAACCGAGAGCCATCACGGTCCGCTCATCGTTGCGACAGAC
>JALHPA010000719.1 GCA_022842745.1 Pirellulales bacterium | reverse complement strand
TCGAGTCTGCCCTTGACCTCCTCTCCCTCTGTCGCATAGTCTTCCTCCGCAAATCATCCGGCGCCCTCGATCTGCTCACCGAAGCCAAGCTCGAACGGCGTTTCCGGCCACCTGCGCGCGAATTGTCCAATCTGTACGCAGGCTACTATGTCGCGGAATTATTGAACGAACTAACGCACGACTACGAGCCGCTCCCCGAGCTGTTCGACGCCGCCGTCGACGCCCTCGACGAGCTGGCCCGCCCCGGCCCGGTCGCCGCCGTCGTCCTGCGCTTTGAATTGTCCCTTTTACGCCTCCTCGGTCATGCACCCTCCTTCACCGATTGCGCAGAATGTGGCGCCGCCCCCCCCCGCGCCGGCCGCGTCGCCTTCGGCGTCCTCGCAGGCGGAGTCCTGTGCGAAAAATGCCGCGTCGGCAAGCGGCAGGTCGTTTCCGTAACCGCCGAAGCCATCGCCCTGCTGGCCCGCTTCGCGGACCCGGCGGCCACCGACTGGCGAAACCTGGAATCCAACGGCCGACTGCGCGGAGAAACCCGTGGCCTCGTCAATCGCTACCTGACCAACTTGCTCGGCCATCGACCCAAAATGCACGAATACCTAGGCGCCCTTTCCTGATCCAGAGAACGCATCAGCCGGTACGCGTTCGCGTCCGTTGAACCGCCGGTTCGCCCCCGCTCGCCGATCGGTCAAACCCCAATATTTGCCTGTCGCCCAGCACTAGAAAAACGGCTTCCCAGAAACCACCTCCCTCACTTGCGTCTGCCACCCCTCGCTCTCGACCGCTGCCGCACAACCGAATTCACTCATCCGCAAGCATGACCACCGGCAAGGACGCCCTCTCGATGTCTGTCATCCGTCGCCCCGCCCTGGGTCTGCTCCCGCTCCTCCTCCTGGCGGCTTCCGGCTGCGCCTTCTCCCCCCCCCTTTTCTCCCCGTCCTCCACCGCCGCCGCGGCGCCTCAATCCTCCGCGACAGGCGTCGTCCGCGCCAGCCATGACGAATCTTCCCCCCCCTCCGAGGTTTTAAGCTCCGAAGGCCAGCCCGACGAACCGACCGGCTGGGCCGCCCTGGCCCCCGAAAACGTCTCCAAGACCTTCAAAAAGGCCATCGGCAAAGGCCCCAGCCAGCCCTACGCCAAACAGCGCTTCGAAGAAGCCGAAAAACTCTTCGATGAAAAACAATACGCCGCCGCCGCTAAGAAATACGCCGAAGCCGCCGACCGCTGGCCCGATTCCGCCCTCGAGGAAGACGCCCTCTTCATGCGCGCCGAAAGCCTCTTTTTCGACGACCGATACTCTGACGCCAACGATCTCTACGGCGAACTGCTCAAAAAGTACGGCAACTCCCGCCACCTCGATAAAGCCGTCCAGCGCCAATTCCTCATCGCCCAGTACTGGATCGAGCACGACGAAAAATCTCCCAACCTTCCCGTCACGCCCAATCTCACCGACAAAACCCGCCCCTGGTTCGATCCCCACGGCAACGCCATCGCCGCCTACGACAGCATCCGCATGAACGACCCCCGCGGCAATCTCGCCGACGACGCCACCATGGCCGCCGCCAACGCCTACTTCGTCAAACGCCGCTACGAGGAGGCCGACTACCACTACGGTCTCATTCGCTCCGAGTACCCCAAGAGCGAACACCTCGTCCAGGCATATCTCCTCGGCCTGCAGTGCAAGCTCAAGCTCTACCAGGGTCCCGACTACGACGGCAAAGTCCTCAACGAGGCCGAAGAACTAATCGACCAGATGCTCCTCCAGTTCCCCGACCAATTGCGCGACGAACGCGACCGCCTCCTCCGCTCCAAAGCCGAAGTCCGCGCCCAGCTTGCCCTCCGCGAGTGGAACCGAGCGCAGTTCTACGAAAAGAACAAATACTTTGGCGCCGCCAAATTCCACTACGACATCGTCATGAAGGAATACCCCGGCACCCCCTTCGCCAAACAGTCCGAGGAACGCCTCGCCGCCCTGGGCGGCCTCCCCGATAATCCCCCCGACCGCTTCGAGTTCCTCAACTACGTCTTCGGCCAGCCCAGCGGCAAAGCCGCCCGCCGCTAATTCGCCCCATGCCGTCCACCGCACCCAGCCGCCGCATGCACGCCCCGGAAGCGGTGCCCCACCCTCGCCTCCGCGCGCTTTCGGCCGTCGCAATACTCTCGCTCGGCGCCCTGGGGTGCCTGGGCTGCCTCTCCGGACCCTACCGCACCGGCGCGGCCAGCCTCTACGCCCCCGACGTCCACACCGTCTACGTCCCCATGTTCGAATCCGCCAGTTTCCGCCGCAACCTCGGCGAACGCCTCACCGAAGCCGTCATCAAGCGCATCGAAGACACTACCACCTTCAAAGTCGTCAACACCTCCAACGCCGACAGCGTCCTCTACGGCAAACTCGTCAACGACACGAAGCGCGTCGTCGTCGAAAACCTCTACGACGACCCCCGCGATCTCGAGATCAACTTCCAGGTCCTCGTCACCTGGACCAATCGCAAAGGGGACGCCATCCGCGAAGCCGCCCTCCCTGCCCCCCCTCCTTCCATCGACCTCGGCGCGCGTGCCGACATCATCCCCGAATACGGCCGCTCGGACGCCAGCACCCAGCAAGAAGTCATCGACCGACTCGCCGCCCAGATCGTCGGCCTCATGGAAGCCCCCTGGTAAGCTCCCCGGCCGCCCCCCCGGCCCACTCCCTGCCGGCGCTCTGCGCTCCCCTTGGCCCCGCCC